>CAZNXE010000060.1:0-23467 GCA_964576465.1 uncultured Planctomycetaceae bacterium | reverse complement strand
GCCTTCAAACGAAACAAACTCCCCCGTGGCACTCACAACGCCGTGTAACTGTACGATGCGTGCGAGCCCTTGCAGTCGAGGCTCCTCTGACATGTCATGTGCAGGCGGTGGTCGTCGACCGATCTGAAACGCCTCGCGTCGCGCGAGAATGAAATCCGCCAATGCTTCGGCAGCCAGCCGATGGGCCACCCGGTTGGGATGCTGATCGGTTGGATGAACCCACAGTTCTGGACCAGAATAGTCGCGCAACCCTTCACGCATGTCGAGTAATGGCACCCCGTTGGCGCGGCAAAACTCAGCCACACGATCGTGGATGGGCTGGAACGGGTAGTCGCCGTCCAGTTGGTGGTAGAACGGGAACACCGCCACCATCACTGGCAAATCGTGCGACCGACACATTTTCACGATCCGCGTCAATGCATCACGGCAATCGTTCCACTTCTTACTGTCGGCGTCGAACGACGCCACGCAGTCGTTGATATAACTTCGGGCAACAACCCCTTGCAGAAAACGTTGACGTGACCAGGACCAAAGGTACGAATACCCCGACAACCAATCGGGCTGCTGGGTGATCGACGTATAGTTGCGATAGAACTCGACCAAGTCTCCGTCCACGTTGAGGTCTGCCTCGACATCGTTGGGGACGAAGTTGATCACCACCAAATCAGGGTCGTAAGCCAATCCACGCTGTTCGAGCAGTTGTGCCTCGATGGCCGTGTTATAGCTCGAAACTCCCGTGTTGATCGTTTCGACATGCACGGGAAGTTGAGACCGGTTTAGCAGTTGCCCGAGCCGCGTGAAGAAGACGTCCTCGGCATGCACCCCCTGCCCCATAAGGTAGCTGTCGCCCAGCCCAAAGATGCGGTAGGTGTTTGGCGGCTTGACGATGGTGTGCTCCACGTCGCGCCAGCCAGCTGCGTTGAATTGATGATCGACCGCCGTGTCGGCACCGAAATAGTTGCGAGGGTCGGTGTGGTAGGTCGTGCGATGATTCGCCAACGGGAAGTATCCCTCAGCCGCCCGGAGTCGTGGCCCGCCATCATCGCGTATCAACTCGTGCGTGTGTGGCTTGTAATAGGTTGCCCGTTTCCCGGCAGCACGAAACACGATCTCCATGACCGCGACCGCCACGCACAGACTGATTACGGCCAATATCGCCTTGCGCCACGCAGTTGTGGTTGATCGTTCGTTCACTCTTCGCCCGTGGTGTCGCCGGTTGAATGTGAAGCGGAGTCGGTCGCCCCGGCGAGCAAGTCGTTGTCCCACAGGAATTGTTCAATGGCCACGGCTGCCTGAGCGTGTGCCAATTCGTTCGGGTGATGGTCGCTCGGATGAACCCAGAGATCGCGATCGACTTGCCCACGGTAGATGGTCATCAAATCCAACACCGGCATCGAAAGCGCGACAGCCGCCTCGCGCACCAAGTTGTGAATCTCGGTGAACGGATAGCGTTCGTCCAAGTGATAGAACTCCGGAAAGATGACCAAGGCGACACGAAAACCATGCTTCTGCGATAGCTCGACCGCACGGGAAAGCGCCGCGTGTGAGACCGTCCAGTCGACCTCAACCGAACCAGGTTGCCCCAGAACCTTTCGCGCGTCAGCAAAGTAGTGTTGCCGGTAATAGTCTTCAAGATTCTTCTGTGTCTGCCTCGCACGATAGGTGTGTTGGGCCAGGTCGACCAGGAAACTGACCTTGCCCCATCCTTCGGGTTTTCCGTAGACCCCTAGTCCCTTACCATTGTTCAAGAACGTGTAATCCGAATACGCATCGTTGAGGTAAAAAGAGATGACCACCAAGTCGGGGGCAAATTCGAGCCACTGATGTTCCAGATGCACGACCTCGTCGCGGGTGTTGTACCCCAGCACGCCCGCATTGAGCACTTCAATCTGCTTCGCGACTTGTGATGATGCGTTCAAACTCTGTTCAAGACGTCGCAGGAAGGTATCGGTCTCTTTGATGCCTTGCCCAAAGGTGAACGAATCGCCAATCCCCAGAATGCGAAAAGTGTTCGCGGGCTTCTCGACGGCAACCTCAGGGCCATGCAGTCCGTGCGAATTGATGTTGTAAGTAATGCCGCCGTTTTCATCGAAGTACCCACGCGGGTTGGTGGCGTACTCGACACGGAACCGCGTTCCCGGGACGTGCTCGCCCATTTTGACGCCCAGCGATTCAAAACGGCTGACGTTCTTGAAGACACCGTGCCCCCACCCTCCAAACTCCACCAACTGGAGAAACTGCGTTCCATCCCAACCCAACCACGTCGGAGGCGCATAGCGCTCGGGCCGAATATCAAGGGCGCGCAGACCCACTTCCGTGACGACCAGCCCCATGACAAGCCCCAACACGACGCCGGCAGCCCGGATCATCACGGAGCGGGTTGGGGAAGGGCGATTGGCCTTCACCGGCGGCGTCACTTTCTCTGCCGGTTTGTTTTTATGACGTTTCGACATAGCGGTTCCATGCTCGCATCCAGACGAACGTTCCACAAGGCAGCCGCAGCGTGAGGGCACACTTGTGGGCAAAATTGTAGGGTGGGAGGTTCTGTCGGCGGAGTGAGTGAACCAATTCGCATTGCTACGCCGCCGACAGGTTCACCCACCGTTCGGTCCGCCCAAACTAGGTGGGTAAACCTGCTGGCGAATTGAGCTTGTGCAATGGCGACGTACCCTGCGCCAGCAGAACTACCCCACCCTACAAAAAGTGCAAAACCTAAAGGCGAGGGTTTAGACCCATCGTGGGGACAATAAATGATTGAAAACTCACTAGGGCGCCGCAGCGGTCTCGGCCAAAATACTCGCGTTGCTGCGATACGCTTCGGCCTGGCTGGGATATCCGAGTTGGTCGAGCACGAGCGCGAGATTGTAGTGGGCGGCGGCAAACTGAGGAGATTGCTTGACGCACGAGTCAAGGTAATGGGACGCCGTGTCGTCTTGCCCTAACACATGCAGCGCCGTGCCAATCGCATAGGCAATTCGGATACTGCCAGCGGCCGTCTCAACTCCTACTTGTTCGTACGGGTGCCCAGTTGCAACCGCCAAACGCTCTTGGTCAATCCGCGGCGGTCCCCACTCGACCGGCGGCACGTTGTATTTGGTCGACTCGGCGATCTGATTTACTGCTTCGGTAAACTCGCCACGTTGGGCCAGCACATAGCCAAGCCGTAGGTGGGGCAGTTCGGCATGGGGGTTCTTCGTTAATACGTCTCGCCAAATCGGCTCGTTATCCGCACCGCTCCAAATGGCCGACTGCACGAGCGAACCGTAAGCCAGCATCAACACAATGCTCGTCGCCAGCGCTGGTCCCACGTACCGCAAACTCAGAATCCGATGCCACTGGTACACCGCAACGCCGACAATCGGCGCCAACAAACCGGGCAGGGCCAGATATTGCCAATGGTCGGCCACCAGCGAGTAGCGCATGAACATAATGGCCACGAACCCCAGCACCGGAAACAGGTTGATAAAGTAATAGGCACCCGCTGCCAAAGGCGCGGCGCCCCAACCTTTTCGATAAACCCAGAACACCATGAACAGGGCGATCAACGCGACAAGCGGGGCGAACGCCAACCCTTCGGTATGCCCCAATTCCCACCGTGGGTAGACAACCGAAAGCTCCACTGGCCACAGGGCCTTGAAGACGTAGAACCACACCGCGTCGCCGGCGATCGCCAGTCGCGACATGAATCCATCGTCACGGGCGAACTCGATTCCTAGCTGCTCACCTCGCATCAGCGTGCCCATCACCCCCAGCACGAAAGAGATTGCCAGAAACGGAACACTGGCCAACAGGTCGCGTGCTTCCAGCTTGCGTTGCCGCCACCAAACACAAACAAGCATGGCCAAGGGCCACATCACCACGGCCGTTTTGGTCAACAAACCGAGCATAAACAAGACGACGGCTGCCATGTACCAACGCCGGCTTGGTGTGTCGTAGTATCGGAAGTAGCACAGCAGCGAACCGAACACAAAGGCGGTCGACTGCACGGTCTTCCGCTGCGAAATCCAAACCACCGATTCGACGTTGACGGGATGCACGGCGAAGATCATCGCGCACAACCACGCCCCGGGAACACGCATCCAACGGAGAATGACCCACAGCAACACGCAATTGCTGGCGTGCAGAAGTTGATTCAAGACGCGATAAGGCGGGGCCCATTCTCCCCAGATGCGCCACTCGAACCAGTGCGTCGAATAGTGCATGGGCCAATAGTCGTATTGGGTCACATCGAACCACAGGCGAAACAAGCCCGCGGGATCGCGCACGCGCGGGTTGTTGACCACCCAGTCGTAGTCGTCCCAAAAGAACGACCCAGGCAGCGCGGTCAGATGCACGACAAATGCGGCGATGAAGATGAGGCCGCCGTATAGCCACCCCTGCCCCACGGTGAGCGGAGGGTCAGTTCTCTGGGGATGCTCAAGTTCGCTGGAGGGTGAAATACGCGGGCGTTGTTGCTGCATCCGAAAGCCTATCCACCGCACGTATTGGAACCAGTCAGACCGCAACAGAGAACATGCCTGCTTCGGGCTTACCGTGTCTGTTCAATTTGGCCAAGCACGGCTTTCAGATTTCGTGATGCGTCGACGAAATCAGGACGAATCGTAAGTGCCTGACGGAAGTTCCGCACGGCCTCGTCCAAGCGACCTTGTGCCGTGAGCACCGTGCCGAGATTGTTGTAAGCTTCCGCAAACTCGGGGTCGAGACGTACGGCTTCTCGCAAGGCGGCCAGCGCCTGTTCTAGCTGGCCGCGATTGGCAAACTGCCCGCCACGTTCATTGTACTCGACCGCCAGAGAACGAGCTTGTACCCGTGCACGTTTCTGTTCCGCCGGATTCGGAACGGCATCAAGCAACGTGACCTCGGCTTGGCGATAGAGAAGATAGTCTTCTTCGTAGCCTTCTTCGCGAAACTTGTTGGCCAACCCCAGCAGGTTGGGATAGGTGCGAGGAAACAACCACCGACCACGAAACGGAATGCCAAGATCGCGCACAGCACCTCGATCGAGATAGGCCATCGCCACATCGTGTTGCAGTTGATCGACAGTGACCGGCCCTTTGTAGACCGCGACAAGCCAGCCCTGCGGATCGACCAGAAAGCTACATGGCGCTGGCAGCGGTTGACGTCGGGGAACGAGATGTTCGACCAACAGCGTCAACTTGGCAAACAACTCGTCGGTGGCCAAGCCAGATTCAAAAGGAAAGGCAAGGGATTCCAGTGCTGCCACGGCGTCGTTGGGTTGTGCCAACTCGGCACTACCAAGATGATCGACGTTGAGTGCCAATATCTCCAAACCCGCTTCTCGCAATTGCTCTTCTGCCGCGGTGAAGTCACGGAGTTCTTTCATGCACAGCGGACACCAACTGGCCCACAGGTTCACCAGCAACGGAGCACCGCCAGGGGTCTGCACTTTGCGCGGCAGACCCTCTTGCGTTTCATACTGCAACCCCGGCATCGGCACACGGGACGCCAACACAATTCTCGCCTGCTCTGTCGGAGCGGGTACAACCATCTTCGATGGCACGAGATGCGGCGAGGGAACTGCCGGATCAATTTGTGCGATGCCCGTACCTTGCTTCAAAACGAATCGAGCATCGACGCTCAACGGACTGAACTCCTCCTCATCTCCTCCGGGCCAGCGCACGACAAGACGCTCGATTTCCACGGCATCACCGAGACCGAAGTGTAGCCACTTGGTCGATTGTGTACGAAAGCCGTTCTCGGCTCGCAGCGATTTGATCATCGCCGGCTTGTCCGCACCGGCACGCACAACTTCAACCCGAGCACCGATGGCATCTCGATTGCATGACGATCCAACCAACCTCAACTGCAAGAAGTGGTGCCCCGGCGTTCCACGGTTGGAGAGGAACCGTAACGTCGGTCCTGTTCGGTTGGTGAACCACAGATCCAAATCGCCGTCGTTGTCCCAGTCGACCATTGCCAAACCGCGACCGTCGTCGGCGAAGTCAATGCCACTGACTGCCGACACATTGGCGAACCGATCGGCACCGACATTGAGAAAGCATCGATGTCGTTCACGCCCACTCCACGATGAGCCCGCGTCGACCTGTTCGTACAGGGCCCGCCAAGCGGCAATATAGTCTTGCTGACCTTGACCGTCGTATTCCAGGGGTGATTGCGACACGACCTGCCGCCAATAGAAACTTCACAAATCGTGGGTATTTTCGTTGGTGATAAACCCATTGGCGACCAGGATATCCTCGCGTCCATCGTTGTTCACATCGCCGAACCGCGAACTCCACGCCCACCGCCCCATGGTCACGGCCGCCTGTTCGCTAACGTCTTGAAAAGTCCCGTCGCCCTGGTTTTCAAACAACGAGTTGCCGCGAGCCATGCGTTGAAACTGGGCGAGGCGATCTTTCGAGACCCCAGGCTTGAACGAGCGTTGATAGGTAATGCGCCCCCCGGCGGCTGAAAACATATTGCCGACATACAGGTCCATCAGCCCATCGTTGTTATAGTCGCCCCACGAGACGGACATTCCCGAAGCAATATCCTCGACACCCGTGGCTCCGGCGACTTCGACAAAGTGGCCTTCATCATTGCGATAGAGACAGTTACGACCAAAATCGTTAGCCACGTAGAGATCGGGATCGCCGTCGTTGTCATAGTCTTCCCAGCCAGCCGCATAGCTCCAGCGGCGGTTGCGCTCGTCCAGCCCGGTCTCTTTCGTTACGTCGCTAAATTCCCACGATCCGTCGTTGCGGAACAGATAGTTGGGGGCTCCGTTGTTCGCGTCGTCATACGGAACCGGAGACATGAAATCACTCGGACGCCGGTGCTCGTCGCCAGCGGTTGCAAGAGTGCCGGGCCCGTAGCACACAATGTATAAATCCAGATCGCCGTCGCCGTCGTAATCGGTAGCGGCCAACGTGGTCGGTTTGGAAGGCGCGGAAATCGTGCCGTGGACCGTAAAATGGGCCGCGCCATCGTTCTCCATCATCACAACTCCGTGCAACGTGAGCACGGCGAGGTCCTGGTCGCCATCGTTATCGAAATCCAAGATCAACGCGCTGCTGGTGTAGTCGAGCCAATCGACGTCGGCAGCTCGTGAAACGTCTTCCGCCGTGCCGTCCGGGCGATGGACATACAGCCGGTTCGGAAGCCCTCCTGGCTGGCACACATACAGGTCGTCCAACCCATCGCCATCAACATCCCCCAACGCCAGCCCACCGTGAATGCCCAGAAAGGTTGCGTGAACTGATGACTGGATCCGATTGTTCCAGAACGGTTCGCCACGCATCATTTGTCGTGAGAACGATTCGTTGCCTCCCAAAACCGACTCCGTGCAATCGCTAAACCACACGCCATCGTCAACGTCGCTCAGCACCTCTTCATGCTCGATCAACTCGATGCCCGCGATTCGTGGCAGCGGTTCGTTGTCTTGCGACTTCCAGACGAAACGCCACATCGCGTTGCGCTGCTCAGAGGACGCTTCGCCACGGCACGACCACTGAACATAGGCGGTCGTCGTCGGTTCGCCTTCGACCTGAATTCGGAACACTTTGAACTCGATCTGTCCGTGCTGAAAACCTTCCGACAGCAACGCGAAGGCCTTCAATTCGCGAAGCAACGCTTCACGACCCTGATCGGTATCAATCGCTTCCTCAGAATTAAGTTGCTCACCTGGACCGGATTTCCATCGCAATACCGCGACGCGCTGGTCACGGTAAACCTCGGCAAGATCCTTTGGACGTAGGACGGTGGTCGAGACATCGTCAGTCGTATACGGCTGCAAATGATCGAGGTCGAGTTTCAAGGGGTCTTCGAGCAGCTTGGCAAGGCCCTTGAGTTGCTGTTTTACGGCCGAGTGTAATACCTCCGTTGTCCAACCATCGGCGGCAGGGTCATCGCTCGCCACATGCTCGGTCGCTCGATCGACCAACGCGCTGGTCGGTGCGGAATCGGGCTCGACGAATGAATCACCCGAGAAGTCGGAAATCGCGATATCGGATACGGCATTGTCCTGTTTTCCGCTGTTCGGCAACTCCGTGACGTCGTCATTCTGCCAACTCACAAGAAGCAAGGCGCCGGCAACGGCTGCCATGGCAGTTACGATCACGATGACCGTGCGTGCGGCTCCGCGTCGACGAAACATTGTCTTCCAAATGTGCCGACCGCGTGGCTTTGGTCGAGCGGCGATTCGGCGTGCGTTATTCACGATGGTTTGATCTCGAATTACCAGCCTGTGCCAGGCAGCAAGAACACGTTGCGTTGATCGGAAGCAAGACTATCAGGGTAGACAATACTGTCGGGACGAACGACCGTGAGCCCCATGCCACACCATCATAAACGATCAAGCCGGGGCGCCCAATGGAGTGAGCATGAGAGCCACGGGATAACCTCCATCTCGTGTGCCTTTTCCTAGCCATTTCAATTCTTTACCCCATGAAGCTTGCAAGCAGATCGAACGGGCGAAATAATGCCACGGGCGAATCGGGGGGAATGCTGCCCGCGGGGCTTGGGGCACTGTTGTCCGAATTGCATTGAACCAGGTTCGCGATTGCTACACGTGTTTGGAGTACATCATGGTCAAGGCAACATTCGCCGCGGGCTGCTTCTGGGGGATTGAAACCACCTTTCGTGACGTAAACGGTGTTGTCGACGCACGGGTCGGCTACACGGGCGGCCATGTGGCGAACCCAAACTACGAGATGATCTGTAGCGGTACGACAGGCCACGCCGAAGCGGTCGAGGTTGATTTCGATCCCACGGTCGTTTCGTATGAAGACCTCTTGAACGTATTTTGGAGCTGCCACGATCCAACCACATTGAACCGCCAGGGTCCCGATCACGGTTCTCAATATCGATCCGCCATCTTCTTCCACGATGCCGAACAAGAACGGGCGGCGAAAGAGTCGATGTCTCACCTCGATGGCAGTGGCCGTTTTCAGAACCCTGTCGTGACCGAAATTACGGCAAGTTCTGAGTTCCACGCCGCCGAGGAGTATCACCAACAATATTTCGCCAAACGCGGACAGTCGGGCGGCTGTAATCTGTAATCGGAATCGCATGGCGCAAACAATCGTGGCGAGAGCGAGCATCACCCGACATAGTGCCCCACAATGAAAACGATCGTCGAAAGTACCCGGCTCGTGTTACGCGAGATAACGATGGACGATCTGGACTTTGTTGCCGAGATGCGGGCAGATGCCGACGTGATGCGATTCTATCCCCAACGCTATTCGCGATCGGAATCGGCAGCTTGGATCGAGCGGATGCTGGATCGTTACACCAGTGACGGACACGCACAGTGGCTAGCGATCGACAAACAGTCTGGCAACCCGGTCGGCACGATTGGTCTGCTCAAGCAAACAATTGACGGAAGAGATGAGGCCGAAATAGCTTACTTGCTGCATCGGCCGTTTTGGCACCAAGGCTTTGCGAGTGAAGCGGCTGCCGCCACACGCGATTTCGCCTTCGATATGCTCGGACACCAGCGGGTCATTTCGCTGATCCGGCCAGTGAATGTTCCCTCGCAGCGGGTCGCCATCCGCCTGGGAATGCTCCCAGAACGGATGACCGAGCATGCAAAACTAGACCATCTGGTATTTTGCACGATGAACTCCTAGACAAAACTTGGATTAACAGGCAATTACGAGTACCCTGGTAGCAATTCCCTGAGTGACGAAGCCACGCACGGACGGCGTGAACCAATTTATTGAAGGACCAAGATGCAATGAGAAGCAATCGCTTGGCAGGGAGCCCCCTGGCACATCGCAAACGTTTGCGGATGGAACCTCTCGAAGTTCGCTGGGTTCTTTCAGCCAGCCCGCTTGGTGGTCTTCTGGACACGGCGGTGAGACCAGAGCCCGTCTTTCTGCCCCAAGACACGAGCATCACTCGCAGTGGAATCGAGTTTGCCGGATGGGAAACGCTCACAGTTGGCGAACGAATCTCGACCGTGTCATTCGAGGCAGCTCCCAACCCAACGACCTTTGAACTTGAGAATGGCGGCGGCCAAACATCTTCGCTAGGAAGTTTCAACATCGTCATCAACGCCGGGGCGACGCTGGCAGGGAATCAACCGGCGTTGGATGCCTTCAATCGCGCCGCGGAACAATGGGAAGCCTTCATCTCCGACTCGATCATTGTCACAGTCGATGCGGACATGGCAAATCTGGGGAATTCAAGCGTTATTGGTTCGGCCAGCAGTCTCATTCTTCAAGCAGGCTACACGACGATTCGCAATCAACTGGCGGCCGATGCGGATGCTGACGATGGAATCCTCGCCTCGTTGCCCACCTCGGCGCAGTTCAATGTAAACCTTCCCGCTGGCATCGGGCTGACCGGACTCCTCACCGCGAACAAGTCGGCTCTGAAGGCAGCGGGCTTCACAGGTCTCGATGCGCAATTCGGTGTCTCCGACGCATCCATTACATTCAACACACAATTCTCATTCGATTTCGACAACAGCGACGGGGTGACGCCCGGCACGATTGACTTTGAAACTGTCGCCTTGCATGAAATAGGGCACGCCTTGGGATTCACGTCGATCGTTGATACGGTCGATGCGTTGGTCGATGCCGGATCGTCGGGGAACATTAGCCCAAGGGCGCTCGACTTGTTCCGTTTTGAAACCGGTTCCGACCCTTCGACGGCTGGCGAGTTCACTACATTTTCGCGTGCCTTGGATACGGGCGGGAACCCGATCTTTGATGACACGGATGACGAATGGCGGTTTTCGACCGGTGTCGCAACCGGCGACGGGCGACAGGCAAGCCACTGGAAGGACAACGGAATCACAGGGGTTTTGATCGGCATCATGGATCCGACGCTGTCGCAGGGCCAAGTCACCACCGTTGCCGCATCCGACCTGCGGGCACTGGACGTGATCGGTTACGACATCCTCACGGCTGCGAATCAAGCTCCCGTGCTCGATCCGATTGGCAATCAAAATGTGGACGAAGGTAGTCAGCTTGCGTTTATGGCCACGGCAACCGATCCAGATGCAGGCGATCAACTCACCTTCAGCCTTGGCATCGGAGCCCCGGCAGGAGCGGCGATCAATCCCACGACCGGCGCCTTCACTTGGACGCCGGACGATAGTTCGGCGATTCCGGTCTCGATCGACATCATCGTCACCGACGACGGTACGCCCAATCTGACGGACACGGAAACTATTCAGGTCACTGTGAATAACGTCGCGCCCACGGCTGCCATCGCCGGTACCACTGATATCTATCGCGGTGAGACGGTGACTTACACCCTTACGGCGACCGATCCTTCACCGATCGATCAAGCCGGGTTGTTCACTTTCGAGATCGATTGGGACGGCAACGGCACCGTCGACGAGACCGTTGCCAATGTGCTCAGCGGTAGCACGGTGCAGCGTACATTTGTGTCGGTGATAGCCAACGACGTTCAAGTTCGCGCCACCGACAAAGACGGCGCCACCGGCAGCTTCGGCCAAACGCCGATCACGGTCAGCCCTCATGTACTCCGCGACGACGGTGGAGGCAACATCGATCTCATCTGGGGCGGCACGCCAGGGTTCGATGCGGTATTCGTGATTGGCTCAGGCCCTGCCCTCTCTCTCTTTGTGCAGTTTGAAAATCTAGTTGCGGTCAACCGGCTCGACCTCATTGGCTCGGGCGTTACCGGCAGGATCATCCTACACGGCTACGATTCTATCGATGTGTTAGTCGGCCAATTTGCCAATGGCAACGTGGTTGAGATTCACGGTGGCGATGGTGACGACGTAGTGGTCGGTGGCTCCCTGAGTGACGAATTATATGGCGACGATGGCGATGACCTAATCTTGGGTGGTACCCAAGCCATTGACGGCGACGACCAACTCTTCGGCGGAGCGGGTCGCGACACGCTGTTCGGCAACATCGGTGCCGATACGTTGGACGGCGGCGCTGGCGAAGACCTGCTGGTGAGCGATCAGCTCAACTTCACCGGCAGCACGGCGTTTGCTGTGATTGCAATCAGCGACGAATGGATGTCGGCCCGGCCGTATGCCGAACGGGTCACCAACATTCTGGGCATTACCTTCAGCGGCACAAATGGTAACGAAATCCTCAATCCAGGCGTGAACATCCTTGATGATGGCGCACAGGACTCCCTGATCGGCGGCCTCGGCGCCTTGGATTGGTTCTTCTACGACTTCGACCAAGACCTGCTGGGCGACGCGATCGAAGTCGACGAAGAAGAAACCGACAGCGATCCGTAGGATGGCTACGAAGGCCGATCTTCCAGTGGCACCCGTTCGTGTCCACCGGTGAATCGATCGAGCAGCAGCACGGCGATAATCCCCACCACGGCAATCGCCAGGCAAGCAAGCACGTGGCTGTCGAACGTCTCGGGCCAGGCGTTGGCGTATAGCTTGTGTTTAACCTTCTCGATCTCCGGCGTCAGATCGGTCTGAAACGGCCAGATTTTCCGCAGAGCGCCAACCATGAAGCCGCACAGAATGGCCATCGTCGGCGCCTCGTGCCGCGCGAGCAGCCACCGTAAGACTTTGCTAAAGGCAATCAGCCCCAACGCACAACCGGCACCAAAGACCACGACCGTGATCAAGTCAGATAGGCCGACTTCGCCTCGCGGGAGTGCTTTCAAGATATCGGTTAGCGGGAGATACGCCCCCATAATCAGAAGGATGAATGCCCCGCTGATGCCCGGCAGAATCATGGCACAGATGCCGATCATTCCGCAGACAAAGACGTATCCGTGCGACAGAGTAACTTCCTCACCCCGTAAGCCCGTCAGCCAGAAGGCAAAGCCGGCCCCCAGGACGCCTAGCACCACATGCACCGCGACCTCATTCGTCGTTCGCACATGAATCATTCTGGCGACCAACACGCTGGACGCCAGAATGATGCCAAAGAACGCCGCCAACGTAAGTTCGCGCGTGCCGGGGCTGGATAACAGTTGGTTTACGACCGAGCCCAGCGACAGAATACCGACCATGATGCCCGCACCGAGGGAGACAAGAAACATCAGATCCAGATGAGCGGCTGCCTCTCGGATGCGGCCCTTGCGAACCAGCGTCAGCAAATGCAAGTCGACGTGGCTGATCGCCGTGACGAGTCGCTCATAGATGCCAAGAATCAAAGCGACCGTGCCGCCGGAGACACCGGGAATGACGTCAGCCCCGCCCATTAACATGCCACGCACGACGTTCGCGGCTGCTCCCATGCCCGTGGCATTCATACGTTTCATCGGTGTATTTTCGGTGGAAAGAATGAAATGATTGGCTCGTCTGCAATCCATTACGATCGATGATCGACAAGGGCGACAGGTCAGCAAAGATAATCGCCACTGCCCTTGGTGCCAACCACTGGGCGGCGAACATCCGAGAAGACTTCCCGAATCCCGCGAAAAACCCCGCGCTACTTCTTCCTTTCGTGTGTGGCATGGTTCCTACTCGCGGGCCAAAGGGCGTGATGCCTTTTCACCCAAGGCGAAAGGCGTCACAATTGGCGGCTGTCTAGGAGGACATGTCGTCATTCGTTAGAAGGAGCTTGGTGATGGCCAAGACACGAAGTCACAAGCGAAGGATTGGGATTCGGGACCGCCTGGGACAGCTTACTTATCGGGCGGCCTGCCGCTTGATGGGGGACGAAGACGGCGAAGCCCGATTACGCAAGGGCGGCCACTTCGAGATCAACTTACCGCGCGACGTCTATCTGGGCGGCGATACACTCCGCGTCAACGTACCCGACCCCGAACTCCCGGCGAAACAGGCGATCGTTACGATCGTCGAGATGACGAACAAACCCAAGGGTTTGCACCTGCACTGCGAAGCGTGTCAGGTCCGCTGCGACCACATTGCCGCCGTGTTGGGCATGGTTCTGGACGACAAACTCACCCTCGGTCTCTCTGCGCCTCCGGACCCTTCTGAACCGATCGAAAACCTGACCGAAGACGAACTGCTGCGTCGGGCTTTGGCCGATCGCCAAGAACGGGCTGCCGCCGAGAAGATGACGCTCCGTTCGCTCGACCCCGAATTGCCGTGGACCGATTACACGATCACCAGCAAACAGTCTGGCAAGACCTACCGCGTTTCGCTGCGGGGCCTTGAACCGGGTCAGTCGTATTGCACCTGTCCCGACTTCCGCACCAATCACTTGGGAACCTGCAAGCACGTTTTGCATGCGCAAGCCAAGATCACGAAACGCTTCTCGAAGTCAACACTTAGCAAGCCGTATCGCCGAAAGAACCTTTCACTCCGGCTCGACTATGGCACGCAACTGGGGCTGCGGTTCAACCTGCCACATCGACTGAGTGAGGAAGCCAGCAAGATCCTCGGCAGCTATCGGGACCAAACGTTCGACGACGTGAACGCACTGCTGAAGCGCATGCGGGCACTCGAGCGAGCAGGCCACTCGGTCCATGTCTATCCGGATGCCGAGGAGTTCATTCAACAGCGGTTACTCCAGCGGCGGCTCGCGCAGGTTTCCAGCGAGATCCGCGAGGATCCCGCGAGCCATCCGCTGCGGAAAGAGCTTCTCGATGCCGAGTTGTTGCCTTATCAGTTAGACGGCATCGCCTTCGCAACCGGAGCCGGCCGCGCTGTGTTGGCCGACGACATGGGCCTAGGCAAAACCATTCAGGGAATCGGTGTCGCCGAGTTGCTGGCCCGAGAAGCCGACATCCGCCGCGTGCTGGTGGTTTGCCCTGCGTCGCTCAAGAGCCAGTGGCGCAGCGAAATCAACCGCTTCTGTGGCCGCACGAGCCAAGTGGTCTTGGGCAGCGGCGAGGAACGCGCGGAGCAGTACGAAAGCGACGCGTTCTTTACCATCTGCAACTACGAACAAGTGCTGCGCGACCACACGTCGATCCAACGCGTGCCGTGGGATCTGATCATTCTGGACGAAGGTCAGCGGATCAAGAACTGGGAATCAAAAACGTCGCAACTCATTAAGACGCTCAAGTCTCCCTTCGCATTGGTCTTGTCTGGCACGCCGATGGAGAATCGTCTTGAAGAGCTGTATACCGTTGTCGGGTTCATTGATGACCGGCGGCTAGGGCCAGCCTATCGCTTCTTTAATCGGCACCGCGTCGTCGACGAGCGGGGCAGGGTCGAGGGCTATCGCAACTTAGACGAGTTACGAGAAATGCTCAAACCGATCTTGCTGCGCCGCACGCGCAGCGGAGTGATGCAGGACCTGCCCGAACGCACCACCGAGATCGTCCGCATTCGGCCCACCGAAGAACAGTTCACCATGAGTGAGGAATACGTCAAGCAAGCTGCCCAAGTTGCCGCAAAGAGATTCCTCACCGAAATGGATCTCCTGCGGCTACAGAAGTATCTGCTCATGGCCCGCATGGCCTGCGATAGCACCTTCTTGGTGGATAAAGAAGAACCCGCCTACAGCAGCAAATTAGAACGGCTCGCCGAACTGCTGGAACAACTCGCGGCTGAAGGGGACCGCAAGCTGATCTTGTTCAGCGAGTGGACGACCATGCTGGGGTTGATCGAGCCGATCTTGAAGCGCGTCGGTCTCGATTTCGTGCGGCTCGATGGCAAGGTACCGCAGAAGAAGCGGCAGGCACTGGTACACCGCTTCCAAAACGATCCGGACTGCAAAGCAATCATCATGAGCAACGCCGGCAGTACGGGATTGAATCTGCAAGCCGCCAACACGGTGATTAACGTCGACTTGCCTTGGAACCCCGCGGTGCTCGAGCAGCGGATTGCCCGCGCTCATCGCATGGGCCAGAAACGGCCGGTGCAAGTTTACCTGCTGGTCACCGAAGGGACGATCGAAGAACGCCTCCTGGGAACCCTCTCAGCCAAACACGACTTGGCGATCGCGGCGCTTGACGTCAACAGCGACGTTTCGGAAGTCGAGCTGCGCAGTGGCATGGACGAACTCAAGCGACGTTTGGAACAACTGTTGGGCCAGAAGCCGGTGGCGCCGATCGATGTCTCGCAGCAGCAAGAAGTCGAGTCCCAGGCACGGCAGATCGCCGAGCGTCGCGACAAGGTAGCCGCCGCTGGTGGCGAACTTCTCGGCGCGGCGATGAAGTTGGTTGGCGAACTCATCGACAACGGCAGCGCCCCCGATCCTCAAACCGTGACCCAGGTGCGGGCCGGTTTGGATGATTGCATCGAGCGCGATTCCGACGGTCGGCTGCAAGTTCGCTTCACGCTGCCCGACGACGAGGCGCTAAAGGGCTTGGCCACCACACTTGCCAAGCTGCTGGTGTCGGAGCAGAAGTAACGCCAATGAGTTCATTCCTTTCAGCGGTGCGCGGATTCTACGCACCCCCGGCTCCCATCAAACGATTGCCAGCCGAGCAAGTCCAAAGGCTCTATCCCCGGTTTCGCTTTCGCATTCTGGAGTCGACCTTCTTCGGGTACGGCACCTTCTATCTGGCGCGCAACAATCTCTCGACGGTGGCCAAGGAGATTGAGGGTGCGCTTCATTACGACAAATCGATGATCGGCGATATCCTCGCGATCACGGCGATTAGCTATGGGCTAAGCAAATTCATCATGGGTTCGGTGTCAGACCGAAGCGACCCACGCAAGTTCATGGCCACCGGGTTGCTGTTAACGGCCTGTTGCAATTTCGCTTTCGGCACCGTTGGAACTTACCAGGCTCATCTCGTGCTGTGGTCCCTCAATGGCTTTGCCCAGGGAATGGGCTGGCCACCTTGTGGACGCTCGATGGGGCATTGGTTTAGCGAATCGGAACGCGGACTTACGTTTAGTGTCTGGAACACGTCGCACAACGTGGGTGGCGGTTTGGCGGGCCTCATCGCCGCCTGGGCAGTGACAAGATATGGCGGCTGGCAATATGCCTTTCTCGTGCCAGGAATCCTGGCTGCATTCGGCTCGCTCTATCTTTTCTGGCGATTGCGCGATACTCCTCAGTCAGTGGGCCTCCCGCCCATCGAGGAATATCGAAACGACTTTGGCAGCGAAGAAAAGCCCGGCGAAACACCGGAACGCGACCTCACGGCCAAAGAACTGTTCTTCGATAAGGTGCTCACCAACAAGTACGTGTGGCTGTTGGCCGTGGCCAATTTCTTCGTCTACATCACCCGATACAGCATGCTCGATTGGGGGCCTACATACCTGCGGGAAGTAAAAAATGCAACGCTCGACGACGGCGGCTTCGCTATTTTTGCGATCAAGTTTGGGGGAATACCGTCCACAATCCTCTTAGGTTGGATCTCTGATTCGGCCGGTGGAAGGCGCGGTATGGTTTCATCGCTTTGCATGGTGCCAGTTTTTGCGGCATTTCTGGGAATCATGTTATTGCCAGAGGGTTTTCTGTGGCTTGATATGACTTTGCTTGCCGTGATCGGGTTCTTTATCTACCCGGTGATCAACCTCATCACGATCTCCGCGTTGGATGTTGTCTCGAAGAAGGCGATTGGCACAGCCGCCGGATTTATCGGCCTCTTCGGTTACATCGGGCGAACCGTTCAAGCCAAAGGGTTCGGCTGGACGGTCGACCACTACAGTGCGCGGTACAGCGAGCAAGTGGCGTGGGACATCGTCTTCTATATGATTCTGGCTAGTGCCATCATTGCGGGAGTGCTGTTAGGACTGACTTGGAACATGCGCCCCAAGGCCTGAGTCGGCAGGCTGTCCGCGATAAAGCCTGACGCACCTCATCGCTCAACCATCAATCAATCGACCCGCAACAGCCGTAGACCGTTGAAGATGACCAACAGCGATGCGCCCGTGTCGGCGGCGATGGCGGCCCACAGCGATGCGTGACCGGCGAACGTGAGGATGACGAACAGGGCTTTGACCGAAAGCGCGAACCCGATGTTTTGGCGAATGATCGCCAGTGTGCGACGCGAGTGGGCGATCATCCAGGGTAATTTTTCAAGGTCGTCGGACATCAGAGCGATGTCGGCCGTTTCAATCGCGGCGTCGCTGCCGGCGGCTCCCATGGCTATGCCCAAGGATGCAAGGCCCAACGCCGGAGCGTCGTTGACACCATCGCCCACCATGGCCACTTGTCCGTACTTGGCGACCAGCGATTCAACCGCGCGGACTTTATCCTCGGGCAACAACTCGGCGTGAATTTCATCGATGCCAGATTCTTCCGCGATGGCGAGGGCGGTGCCTTCGTTGTCGCCAGTCAGCATGACAAGATGTTCAATGCCTGCGTCTCGAAGCCGCTGGAGCGTTCTCGCCACGTTTGGGCGTAGCGAATCGGCCAAGGTAATGAACCCACAAACGTGGCTGTCATTGCCCACGACCACCACCGTGCGGCCAGCCTGTTGCATCGCTTCCAATTGTTCATGAACGGCGGGCGTTTCCTGGCGCCGTTCTTCAAGATAGCGATGCGAGCCCAGCCAGAATGGTTTGCCATCGATGCGGCCCTTGGCTCCCTTACCTTGGATGATTTCAAATTCATCGGCCTTGGGGATTGTCGCATTCCGCTCGTTTGCGGCGGCGACGATGGCGCGAGCCAGCGGATGGTTGCTGTGCGATTCCAAGGCCGCGGCACGTTGGAGCAGCTCAATCTCGTCATGACCACTCATGGGCACAACATCCACGACCGAAGGTCTGCCTTCGGTGAGCGTCCCGGTCTTGTCCATCGCAATGGCTTTCAAACGTGCCGGCGCTTCAATGTAGACGCCACCTTTGATCAACACCCCATTGCGGGCCGCGGCTGCCAGCGCGGCGACAATGCTGACGGGCGTTGAGATGACCAGGGCACAGGGACATGCAATCACCAGCAGGACTAGCGATCGATACAACCAATCAAGCCACGCGCCGCCGAACAGCAGTGGCGGAATCAACAGCATCACCACGGCCAGCGCCATCACCGTCGGCGTGTAAACGCGAGCGAACTTCTCGACCCATTTCTCCGACGGCGCACGGCGTGATTGGGCTTCGCCAACCATACGAATAATGTGGGCCAGCGTGGTATCACTCGCCAGTTTGGTACACTCGATTTCCAAAACACCGTCGCCGTTGATCGTGCCGGCGAATACCGTGGAACCGTTGCGCTTGGCGACGGGCACGCTTTCACCGGTGATGGGGGCCTGATTCACTTCGCTTGCTCCCCGAGTGACATGGCCGTCCAGAGGGATCTTCTCCGCGGGTCGTACGATGAACGTTGCGCCTAGCTCGACTTGATCGGGTGAAATTTCCTGTTCGGTGCCGTCGGAATCACGCACACGTGCCATGGGTGGGGCCAGCTCCATTAAAGCCGCAACCGCTCGTCGGGCGCGGCCAACGCTCCATGATTCCAACAACAACGAGACCGAAAAGAGAAATGCGACGGTGACCGCTTCCATCCATTGGCCGATGGCCGCGGCGCCGATCACGGCAATCGTCATCAGCAGATTCATGTCCGGGCGCAAGCCAACCGCTGCTCGCCAAGCCTTGGGAATGATGAACCACGCGCCGGCCATGATTCCGACCATGTAGAGCATGATCGACACAAGCGGAACGTGGTCCGTTGCGCCCATTCCTTCCGAACCCAACGCGGCGCCGATCCCACCAGCCAGCCACGCATGGACGAGAAAACCTGCCACGCCAAACAGGCCACTGGTCGCAGTTAGCACGCCGCGACCGTATTGCTGCCAAAATCCGGTGTCGCCCCTGCTGAGTGCTCCGGCCTGCCAAACCTCAGCGCGCATTCCCGTTCGGGCGACGGCTTGGATCATGGCTTGGGGAGTTACGCCATCCGAATCCGACTCGACGATTAGTTTGCCGTTGAGAATATCGAACGCCAGACGATCGTCGCCACCGACCAACGGCCCCAACTCGCGTTTGAGGACCGTTACTTCCTCGACGCAATCCAAGCCGTGGATTCTGAAGCTCAGGAGTTCGCGGTTTGGATTCATGATGCGAGTTCACTTTGTTGGTGAAGATGGCGAATAGAGAACAGGCCTGAAAGCCCTGAGCTAGCACACGACGCAGATGCCAACAACTTGGAAAGAGATCATTCCATGCTCAATTGTGTATACGACAACCTGTGCGATAGCCCAAAGAACCTACTTCCAGACGAATCTCGCTTACCTCGACTCGCAGCGTGAACTGTGGACTTCCGGCATGAAAATCAGGGGCCTGCTACTTCGTGGCAGCCTGCAAAACTAGCAAGCCGCCTGTTGAAAAACCAAGTTTGACAGCGATCCACCATGAGAATATGTCCAGCCACCCTCTGTAGCAGGGCTTGCCACAATGGCGAGAAACTCGAAGAATATATGAGCTATAGTAATCGTAGGGCTCGAATTAGCTGATACTTGAATGTAGGAGCCCTACATTTTCTGTCTAGAAGGGGGACGTCCTCAGAAGTCTCTGCTGGACAGTCTCCCAGCGATTCGGTATAGAATCGTAACAGTTGACTCACAAGAACCCGCGTGCTTTTGCCCATGCAGTGCCTCACTACCATCACTCTGACTGCCACGATGCTGGTGCATGCGGCCTTTGGTTGCTGCATTCACCATGACCATTCGTGTGAGGCTCCTTGCCGCGAGATGCCGGTGGCAGACGCTGAGAAGTGTCCGTGCAGCGGGCACGACAACGATTGTGATCCCACGGACGCAGCCTCGTTGGTTCAATCGGACGATGCGGGGCAGGAGCATTCCGAGCATGGGCCCCGTCGTTGTGATGGCGGCAAGTGCAACTTTGCTCGGACTGAAGCAGCACCGGACGTTGCCCCCACGGATATCGGCAGCTTTTCATCCGTCTTGATCCCGGTTGCAATTTGCCTTGCGCAAATCGCCGATCGCCCAATGAGGGCAACTTCTTTCGAGCCGAATTCGGCTCTCTCTGCATTGCGACGGCATCTCGTTCTAGCAGTCTTTCTCGTCTGATACTGCTAGCTGCTGGCTGAGAGCAACGCGTCTGATGCGCTCTCGCGTCGCAATCTCTTAACTCCGCCTGCTGTCTAGCATCTTTCAGGGCCGCGAAACACTGCGCGCCTGAAAGCCCTCGTTTTTTCGACTTCCGTCCACGCAACTCTCGAAACCACCGGGAGATACTTCGATGGCTACCAGAACAATGAAATTCGGAATTCCGACACTCAATGCGGCCATGATGAAGTGGTTGTTTTTGATCGGTTCGATCTGCGTGGTCGCAATCTTGGCGATCGTTTTCCGCGACCAACTATTGTCCGCGACGAGCAAGCTTTCCTCGTCGGCAACCAGCGCGTCCGTTGCAGATGATGACCATGAAGGCCACGACCACGCAGGGCACGATCATGCTCACGAAGGCCACGACGAAGCGACCTCGTTGGAACTCAGTCCGCAAGCTCGAAAAAATGCCGGCTTACAAACCGCGATCGTCACCCTGGGGCCTTATGTGAGGACCGTGACAATGCCGGCGATGGTGATCGGACGACCAGGACGCTCACATGTCGAAGTGACAGCTTCGCTGGGAGGGCGTGTAACGCGAATCTATCCGGTCGAGGGCGAAGCCGTTGAACCGGGACAGCCCTTGTTTGACCTGCGACTGACCCACGAAGAATTGGTGCGCGTGCAAAGCGAGTTTCTTCGTTCTGTCGCGGAAATGGACGTTGAGTTACGGGAGATCAAGAGGCTGGAAGAGATCGTCAAGTCCGGAGCGATCCCCGGCAAACGGCTGCTGGAACGTCAATACGAAAAGCAGAAGCTCGAGGCCGTTCTCAACTCGCAACGCCAGAGTCTGTTGCTGCATGGGCTAACCTCGCAACAAGTCGACAGCATTCAGGAGCAGCGGACCTTGGTACAAGGGGTGACGGTCGTTGTGCCAGAGCATGCCAAGAACGGATACACCGAAGCACCATCGCACCCGTTCACCGTGCGAACATTGAGCGTGAAACCTGGCCAGTACGTCGACGCTGGTTCTTCGCTGTGCTTGCTGTTCGACTATGCGGATTTGTACATCCAAGGGCGGGCTTTTGAACAAGACGCCGACGAACTTCTACAAGCAGCACGCGAGGGATGGCAAATCACCGCTTCGCGCGATGACAATAGCCAACAGCCAGAAATGGTCGAGGGGCTCAAGATTGTCTATGTCGACAACGAGATCGATCCAGAATCGCGATCGTTGTACTTTTATGTCGGCCTGCCCAACGAAACGGTGCATTCCAGTACCTCGCCCGACGGACATCGGTTTCTCACCTGGCGCTACAAGCCTGGCCAGCGGATGCAACTCCACGTTCCTGTTGAAGAGTGGCCCGATCGTATTGTTCTGCCAGTCGATGCCGTGGCGAAAGAAGGCGTCGAGTATTTCGTCTTCCAACAAAACGGCGACCACTTCGACCGTGTGCCGGTGCAGGTGGAATATCAAGACCAGTTCTCAACCGTGATTGCCAACGACGGCTCGATCTTCCCCGGCGACACCGTGGCGACAAGCGGCGCACATCAGTTGCAAATGGCATTGAAGAACAAGTCCGGCGGCGGAGTTGATCCGCACGCAGGACACAATCATTGAGGGCTGAGAGTCTAGAGTTGAGACGAGAGTCTAGGGCTAGAAAACGGGCTCGGGGATATTGCGATGTTTCGATTTGAGAAGCTGGATGTGTGGCACAAAGCGATTGAGTTTGCCGACCGTGTGTACGAGGTGACGCGCGGGTTTCCCGATAATGAGCGGTTCGGCTTGATCAGTCAGATGAGGCGAGCCGCCGTTTCCATCTCATCCAACATTGCTGAAGGAAGCGGGCGGTCGTCCGACAAAGAATTTGTCCGCTTTGTCGAAATCGCTTACAGCTCGCTGATGGAGGTTGTCTCACAAACGCAAGTTGCTGTTCGGCAAACATTATTAGAGCAACAAACTAGAAACAATCTGTACCAGCGCGCCGAGGAACTCGCTCGCATGCTCAGCGGACTGAGATCTTCGTTGCAGCGAACTCAGCCTTCTTCCTCTGGTCCCTAATTCTCGAACCTCGACTCTGAACCATTACGCTCTTGACTCTGGACCCTCCACTCTGGACTAACCATGCTCAACGCCATCATTCGCTTTTCTCTGCATCAACGCCTGTTGGTCATCGCCTTTTCAATGTTCTTGATTGGCTACGGCACCTGGGCTGCAGTGAACATGGACATTGATGTCTTCCCGAACCTCAACCGCCCGCGCGTCGTCGTGATGACCGAAGCGCCTGGCATGGCTCCTGAAGAGGTCGAGGCGTTAATCACCTTTCCGCTCGAAACAGCCATCAACGGAGCAAACGGTGTCGAGGCTGTTCGTAGTTCATCCGGTGTCGGTATTTCGGTGATCTACGTCGAGTTCGACTGGGGCACCGATATCTATAACGACCGGCAGATCGTGATGGAGCGGCTGCAGTTGGTCCAAGATCGGATGCCCGAAGGCGTGAAGCCGCAGCTGGCACCCATCTCGTCGATCATGGGCCAGATCATCATGATCGGCATGTGGAGCGAGGGCGGCAAGACATCTCCGCTGGAGGTTCGTACCCTGGCCGATTGGGTCGTCCGGCAACGGTTGCTCACCATTCCCGGCATCTCGCAAGTCTTCACCATGGGCGGTGGACGCAAACAGTTTCAGGTATTGGTCAATCCCGATTCACTGCTCAAGTAT
>CAZNXE010000059.1:6736-23490 GCA_964576465.1 uncultured Planctomycetaceae bacterium | reverse complement strand
AATGGATGATCCTGCGGGAAAGATCACCGAGGGCGGAATCGGCGATCTGAGACGAATGCGTCGTGGTGGTGAATCACGGATCGTCTGGCCATTGGTCGCCGTCGCGACAATGGTCATTGCAGTAACTGCCGCTGATGCCGAGGATCATGGTAACGGGCTGCGTAACAATCGAACGAGGGCTCAATCTGGCGATCGAACCAATCGAGCAATCGTGCCGCATGCATCGTTGCCGCAGGACGGACCCTTGATCCGAGAGGGCGAGCTGTGGCGCGACGAATTGGGCCACATTCTGGTGGTTGGACAGCGACACGCATTTCGTCCAGAACGGGGCGGACAGAGTGTGATCGTGCTTGAGAATCTCAATCTCCAACGCATTGTCCAGCGGCTCGACGACACCTCTCGGGCACCGGTTTGGAGCGTCTCCGGCGTGGTCACGGAGTTCCAAGGCAGCAATTATCTGCTTATCGAGCGAGCCATTCGCAAGGGTCAGGCTAGTCTTCAGGCTGCCGGACGCAAGTGAATCGCCTTGACAGCCCCACACGACCTAATAACATTGGTCGTAACGACTTGGTGGCAACAAGCTACATACTCTCGGCAGCCGCGGTATCAGCGAATCACCCGGCTTCGGTTATAGTTATTGGTTCTGCCGCCAGACGTCGCGCCGGGTGGCGGACATGAGCGTACGATCGCCGTTCGGGTGGTCGGGGCAGAAACAACCCAAAGGAGCAAAGGGTCATGGGCGTAAATCGGCGGTTGGAACTTTCAGAAGTCGGCGATGTGACCGTCGTTCAGTTCGTCGATCGAAAGATTCTCGACGAAGCAAACATCCAAGACCTTGGTCAAGAACTGTTCCAACTGGTCGAGGCGGATGAGCGCAAGAAAATCTTGCTCAGTTTCACGAGCGTCGACTTTCTCTCCAGTGCCGCACTCGGCAAGCTCATTACGCTGGATAAGAAAGTCAAAGCACACAATGGAACCCTGAAGCTGTGCAACATTCGGCCTGAAATCTACGAAGTTTTCGCAATCACCAAGCTAAACAAGCTCTTCGATATCAAAGATGATGAAGCCGACGCGTTGGCAGACTTTTAGTCGCGAACCGTCGCCGGCAATGGTGTCCTAAGGGGTGTCGATTTCGACTTGACTGGCACGCATCGAAACGAACGAGCTCCCGAGGGCCGTCCGCGTGAAACTGCAATTCGCGGCACCAATGAAGTACGATTTGGTCGGGCTCTTGATTCTCGGCCAGGCTAGTCCGACAACCTGTTCAAACAACTGCTTTGCCGATGGGAACTGACTGCGCCGTCTGGCACACTCAAAACTCGATACCAAGCAACCCGGCGGCTGGCCGACGGGTCATGGACGAGGTGTTGGCTAAGCTCGAACACTTGGGCTGGGTGTCTCGTGACATCTTCAGTATTCATCTGGCGATGGAAGAAGCGCTGGTCAATGCCATTAAGCATGGCAACCGGCTCGACGAAAACAAGCAAGTACACGTTCATTGCAAAATCTTCGACGATCGCATACTGATCGAGGTGCGTGACGAAGGCCCGGGCTTCCAGCCTGAGGAAGTGCCAGACCCAACCGACGATGAGAACCTCGACACCGCATCGGGACGCGGCCTGATGCTGATTCGCAGTTTCATGTCGTCGGTCGAGTATAAGCCTCCCGGCAATTGCGTGGTGATGGAAAAGGAACGCACCGCTCCCGATTCAAACGAGCAGCAATCGACCGAATGAGCAACACCCGCGCCCGCCCATCTGGGTGAACCCCAAGCTCACCCTGGTTGTCATGGTGCTTGCCCAGGCGATGATTGCCAGCCACCAAAAGCCCTTGCGAATTGGACCAAATCCATGCCAACCATCCCATCTTGCCCGCGCCCGAGCGCCAAGGTACGATAAGCCGCTTACCCCAATCCCCGATAGCTCAGTTGGTAGAGCGAGCGGCTGTTAACCGCTAAGTCCGAGGTTCGAGTCCTCGTCGGGGAGCTTTTTTTACACCAGCGGAATCAACCGCCCCGCCAGTTAACGCGCCACGCCGAGGCAAGAGTCTTAGGCGTTTCGTGTTTATTGGCCGTTTTTTCGGCACTTATGGGATCTTAGTGTCTGGCCGAGAGTTCTCTACCAGTGCCCGTCTTGTTCTACTCGGGCCGCACTCGCGTACGATTTCTGCCTAGACTCTCGCGCTCTCTGTTTAACAAGGACGATCGGGTTAACAACAAAATCGATTGATTCCAGTGCCGCAATCGTTGCTTCTGAAATGGCTGTCGCAAGCGGCAAGTCACCATCCTTTAGAAACTGACGCTCAGAAATCTCACCTGTCGCAGAAAAATGTCCGCGGTTGCCATGCCGCATCGTCGAGTCTCCTTGTCACCATTGGAAGTCGTTGGCTAACAGCCATCTACGCAAGAGAGGCCCGTTTGTCCATGTCACTGCATGACAATCGCTTGCACGAAATTTATGTGCGATTCAGCGATGTGACCGACGCACTCTAGTCATCTTTGAAATTGAACTGCTCAAATTCATCCCTCATTCGCAAAGCGCCAACGGCAAACTGAAATTGATCAAACGCGGAATCGGTGACCAGCCAGCGATCGACCAATGGCTGCCGGAAGTGAGGTCCATGCAGTGTATCTCGAAGCGGCCCATGAAGTCGTTCATAGCGTGCGACAACTTGATCACCGTATCTCCACACGAGCGGGTTGCTCTCATCGATTTCCCAACCCATTAGATCACGCCAGGCCTGAGACGGCTGGATTTCGAAGTGACAGTAGTGCAGCCGCTGATGTCCGCCGACAAAATATGCTGATACAACGCGGCCACCATCTGTTTCTGGCTCAAAGCAATCACCGAGCCACCAGACGAAACTTCGGCCGCTTGGACACGTTGGTCGACAGGAAGGGCGGATGAGTAAGTCGTTCAAGACATGCTCCCACCAAAGCCACAGCAAATGGTCTCTTGTCGAAGTGCAGAAATACACCCTCGCAGCAAATGTCCGCCAGCCCTTTTCTACATCAAGACTCAGCGCGATCTCGCGCAGTTGAGAAGTTAAGTCAAAAGCCGTGATCTCCGATTTCGGAGCGTACGAGTCGTCTTCGGGCCAGAGTGATGTTGTGGAACTCTGTGGCGCACTGAATTGCATGGACGCTTCGTCATTACCCAAAAAGCCCTGGGCAAGTAGTGGCACGCCCTCCGGTGGCACCGTCTCGCCGGATAGGTCAGACAGGATGGCGTCGCCGACTGCTTCGTCTGCATCTGCCCTTGTGCATAACGTGTCTCCTCGGCACCTGATGCTGTCACGTTTTATGTCCCTAGCACGAACATATGTTCGTGCTAGGCGAGATTGAATCTCGGAATCCAAAGCGCGAAAGTCCCAACCGCAGGCATTGAGGTTGCGAAGAATACTGTTGGCGGCAGCGTGACGATCAATGAAAGAAACGTGTCCGACCTGGGTCGGGGGCACAAACATCAAGCCGGCGTCAGTCGAGGTCTTGTCGCAATCGACACTACTATCCGACATAGTCCGCCCAGTCGTAAACAACGGGCGTGGCTGATTGGTGGCGTCACTATGCTTGCACAAGACAATCCAAGCTTGTAATCTTTCCGCAAGATTTCCATCAGGAATCATTTGCTCGATAATGGGCCGAACTTGAGCAAATGCGCTGGGGTAGTGAACGGCCCACGATTCCGCAGCAATTAGAAACCAGTGCCGCTGCCAATGGCTTTTCAGCTCGGAAAAGATCTTGGGAAGCTGGTCAGGAGCCGAATTGACGAGTGAATGCAAGCCTTCAATTGCGGCCATTAGAACTTCAACGCTATACGAGTCTAGCAGTAGCCCTATCAACCTGACTGCGATATCGGGCCATGTTGTGATCTGCTCGGCATCCGGCAGGCGTTGCCAGTCGTCCTGAGGGGACGCGCAGGCACCGTATGTCCATTTGTGGTGCATCTCCAGCTGCTGATTAAGGCCAAACAGCACGGAGTCCGGTCCCTGATTTGCCGCATGTGCTAAAGCGGGACCTAAAAGCTTTGAAAATACTCCATAAAAGATGAATGACTCTGGGTCATCAAGCTCTTTGGCGAGCGACTCTATCGGCTGCCACTCGTCTTTAACGCTTGCGTCGCCATAAAGCTTATCGCTCGTTTGATTTGCCGTCACTTCAGTGATGGCACCAGTGGACGGCTCAGAATCGGCCATTTGCGCATCGAGTGACTTGCTTCGTGAAGTTCGGCTTAGCGTACGCTCAAATGATAGACGAGCGGCTTCCGATACAGGGAACGACCTGATGTGTTCTCGTAGCTCCTGCAGAGCCCCGTTGTCGACATTCTTAGACCAACGGCTAAGTGCAATACTCAGACTCCATATCGCGTCAACTTCGTCCGACTGAAAGCGACCACCATTGGTGATTGCAATCGCCGCTGCGTTGACCAGCCATTGCCTGACATTGTCAGGCCAGTTTTCGGTGGTTCTGCGATCAAGCGTCGACGAGACAAGCCTCCACCAGGAGTTTGCACCACAATGCATTGCTGCTGCTGCAATTCCTTCTCTCAGATCCCACTCGAGTCGATTATCTCCGTCCTGCGAATCACAGGCATCGCATAGGCACCAAAGCTTCCATCCGGGCAACTCACTTTGGGATGGCGAGCGACGTGAGAGGTCTCGAAACCAATCAAGTGCACTCTCGAACGAGTATTCCTTGTGACCTCGGTATCCGACCAAGAACGACTTCAACCGGCTTTGGGCGGCGTCGGCCAGTTGCAGCTCACTAATTCCTTTTGCGAATGGGATAATTTGTCCGACAATTGAATGAATATCCGCGCGAGACATCTGCCAGAGATCACTTTCGTCATCAAGCCAACGGTGTACCCATTTCTGGAGCAATTCGCGCTCTCCGCACTTGGCGATTACTATCCATAGCCCTTCGAAGTTGAAATGTACGGGATAGGCCCGTGCCGCATTCATAGCTGCTTCCTTCGCTTCTGTAGCGAAATCCCCTCCCATCTCTAAACCGGCGATGGCGAGTTCTTTCGCCAAACCTGCTGTCGTGAGCCGATGCTCAAACATTGCGGCTTTTAGGATAACATCGCCCCACAACGCATCGAGCAGCTGCCGAATTGATTTCGGACTTACGAGGCCTCGAGCTGCATCGGCGCCACCTTGTCGATGCGCCGCATCTATCCGGCCCAGCATTGCCGACGCCTGAAAGGCAAGCTCCGTTGGCGCTCGACGATTTCGAATCTGACCAGCCGGGTCAAACACTCGATATACAGAATCAGCGATATCGCCCGCTGACAGGTCCAGCCGCGTCCAGCCAATGGCACGAGAGACGCTGAGAAGTACTCCAAAGGTGTCTTGGCTAGTGGATTCAACGCCAAAAGATGGCTTGCTTAGGGGATCAAGCCAGGTCGAATTTTCGCTCGCCGCACCAGAGTACAGAGCCCATCGCGTCGCCTCAGCCAGCCATAGAGGGTCGAGCTTGCCACGAATCTCGCTGAGCTTGCGCATTGATTCGCACACTAACTCCCATTTGCCCTGTTGTGCGCACCCACTCACGAATTTCTGCCAAGTGGCGGTGAACTTCGGAGTGTCTGTGTCGAAGCACTTTGCCAGAGGTTCTTGAAGTGCCGATCCGAGAACTGCTCTAACAAAGCCTCGTTCAAAGGCAAAGAGCGGGTCAGGAGTTGCCTGATGAGCCGATTCACCTATAGGAAATTGCCAGGGGAGAGTGCCGCATAGCCAACCAAGCTGCTCGTAGGCCCATGATGCATCATGGCTAAGTCCATCATCATGCTCCGGGACCGGTCCAGCTTCATCAATGTCGGTCAAGTGCTGCACGAGTGCAATTAGGTCCAGGCCTCCAAGCCACCGCTGCAATAATGTATGCGCCCTCGCGGTCTCTTGATGGTCAACTAGCGTCGTCGCGTCACTGGCTAGCGCGCTGAGATCTGACGTTTTCCATTGCGTGAGCGGACGCACTGTTGCCTCGGAGGGCAGGAAAGGCGGCAACGGCTTTCTGATGTCGGGCGTTTGGAAGTCAAATTCGTCACTGCATTCATCCAATCGTACGAGAGTTTGCGCGGCGCATGCAACCGACACAACAGAGGGCCACTCGCGAAGGTAAAGGAGCCCACGTATGGCATCTTTACACTCCTCCCATAGCTGCGGAGTTGCAATCCCAAGAGCGCCTGCTTCGAGAACCCAATCAACGTTGAAAATGCGGGCAACCTCTCCGTGCTCTCCAGCTAGTCGGAGGAGATCACAGAGTTGCAAATGGGCGATAGTTCGATCCGCTTGTGGATCACGGTAGTATGCGGCAAGATTTGAAAAGACGCGACCTCTCTGGTTGGCGTTGAATCCACTGAATCTGGCCGCAAGAAACACACGCACATCGTTGTGTCTTACACGAAACCCGTCTGAGCCCTCCGTTAACAATGGTCCCATCGATTCAAGCAAAGTCTGCCACCACGCGCGTGGACGTCGCCATTCTCTAAATGCCGTCGCGAACAACTCAGGCGATAAGCCTCTAACAGCTAACGAAAGAGTGCCGACGACACATGCATCGACTCCGTGTGCATAGTCCGCAGCGATTAGCAAAGTGTGGTTCCAGATCGAAGTGTAGTATTGCTCGAGGCCATCTGCTAACCGACGTTCTTGGAGTCGCGATTGGAGAGCGTCAAGTGATGAGGTATGCTCGGCCTCGGCAACGGCGAAAACCGTTGAAAGCGTGTTCCCATTGGCGAGGTCAGAAATCATTCTGACCGCCTGGTCGGCGTGATCGGCGGGAAGCCCCGTATTGCTCGATGCATACAGTCGCCGAACGTCGTCGTCCTGCAAACCTGGCAAGTGGATCGTCTTAACTGATTCGTGGTGACCTTGAAGCCAAGCAGGATAGTGATCTCCATAGAATTCAGCTGGTTGGCCTGCAACCAGAAGACGGATAGACGCGTTCATCAGCTCATCTGGTCCCGGAAGCGACTCGAAGAACTCCTTAGCCTGTTGAGGCGATGTTTGCGCCGCGCGCGCCGCATGGTCGATTCCGTCAACCACGATTACAAATCGATTCCCCCGCTCCGCTCCAAGTAGGGATGCCAATCGAAGGACATGCTGGCGCGCTTCCTGCCATGTGACGAGGTCATTTCGCAGCGGAACGTCAAGTTCCCTAAGGCGACCGCGTAAGCCTTCGCGTAGTTGAGTCAAAAGGCTCATCCAGAGATCATTTGGACGTACGCGCGACGTGTCTGGAGCGATAAACGGAGAATCCGGGCGTATTGGCTCGAAGCAGAAGAAGCGTAAGCCAACTATGGTTTCGAATGGACGATCAGGGCGACGATTGGCAAGCCAACTTAAGAGGCTGGTCTTACCTCCGCCAGGCTCAGCCGTGAGGAAGAAGACGGGCTCACAGTCTGAGGATGTAAGTTCGGATTCAAGTGTTTCAGCAAAGGGGATACGGCTGGGGAAAAATGGGCTGGGCGGCGGAGGTGCGGGCGCGAGCAAAAGCGGTTCCGGAGCTAATGCAAGTACGGAACACAATTCCTCGGCGGTCACTTTCTCATGGCCAGTGGTCCACCTTCTGAGTTCACTCGTCAACGTGTTGAAGAATGGCTTTACCCGCTCAAGCCCCACACCGAACAATTGCTGCAATTTATTGAGTATGCGATTCTCAAGACCGTCTCGATCGTCTTGCGTTGTGCGGATTTCCAGAGATCGCAGAAATGCCAACCGTTCGACGTCATTTTCCGCGGCGAGCTGCAAACACCATTCGTCCCAACACTGTACCCAATCAGAGTCAGGAACTACATCGTCGATCGACTCAACATCCTCTAGAGCTGCAGCGAGCCATACCATGAATTCTAAAAGGGGCGGGCGACGAACTCCAGCCGTTGTTTCCGACCAGCGGTTACCGGCATCTCGGTTTGTATAGAGAATATAGCGACTTCTGCCATCGTTCAGCCCTGTGGTTTTCCAACCTGTGAACAACGTTTGCAGGAGCGATCGGCCGTCGACCACCTGCACTAGATCGCCGAAAGTCAAGTTGTCATCACTGCGAGTATGCTTGACTTGGTAGTATCGCTTCGAGCCGTCGACATGCCTCACGACAACATCGTCCCAGCCCTGAATGCCAGATACTTGAAACGATACCGACTCTATACCCGAAGCGGGATCAAGTAGCTCGACGACCTCGACCAATCCCACAAACCATTCGTACCAATAGGGGTGACCCTGCCCCGCAGTCGCCGATCCCATGGCCATCTCGGACTCCTTCAAGTCGCTACTGCAGTAAAGGCCAAGTTCGCACTCTTGGGAAGATTATACTTGGTCGAGCGATGACTGACGAAGTAAGCATTATGCCATCACACGTCGGTCCTGGTCGTCTGTGAATACCAAAGCGTAACCGGGCAGGGCATGGCTCCATTTTCGGCACTACATTCAATATCTCTTCGTGTTAATGGTCAGGATCCCCCACCATATCCTTCGCTGTTTCCGCCAATCTGGAGTCGCCACGATCGGACGAAGATCCCGCTCGGTTACTGGGTCGCGACCTCGTTCTACGCGCGGCAAGTGCAGGATCTGTTCTTGAATGTCGGGGGCCAGGTTCAGTAGGTTCATGATTTGTGATAACCGAGCGCGGGTAACATGCCCGACGCGGGCCAGCTCGGCCTGATCGGCCACTTCGCCATTGCGGATCAATTGGTCGAAGCGGATCGCTAGGGCCATGAGGCGGGCCACGCGTGGGATGCGGGCAGATGGGACCGGCGTTGCCTCGCCTTCACGTAGCTCCTTGCGGCTGTGGCGCCCCAGAGCAATATGGAACGGGCGCTCGATGGTAAGGTTTTGGTTCATGCTGCGGTCTCCTCGTACTCAGCCAGCTCCGTGGCCAGGGCTTTGATGCCGGTCGGGCGGAAGGTGATTGAAATGTTTCCGCGCTTGCCATCGTGGTCGATCCGCTCGATTAGTAACTCCAGGATCCGCGCCTGCTCACGTGGGGCGAGGGTGCTCCATATTGAGTCGAAGTCAGACAGCGCCGCAGCCACGTCGGAATCGTCGATTTCCTTGTCGGCCAAGCGTGCCAGTTCGTCTTTCAGCTCGATCTGCCTTTGGGTGGTGGCTGCGATCCTCTCTTGAACGTCTGCCAGTCGCGCGAGCTGGCCGTTGGTCGGCGGCGTCTTTGTGAGGTTGCTTAGTTCAGCCTCGTCGGCCCGACGTTGGCGTGCCAGGGTGCTCTTCTCCCGTGTCATGCGGTGGATCGCTTGCTTCGATCGGCGGCGTGTCTCGGCCAACGTCGCGGCCACAAGTTCGGGATCCTGGCCGATGCACTTGATTTGGTCCACGACGAACCGCTCGATTTCATTGGCGGGAATCGACGGCGCTGAACAGACATGCCAACCACGTTTCTGCGCGGCCGTGCAAAGGTAGTAGCGATATCGCCGTCGGCCCTTGGTCGTGAAGCTGTGGGCCATCGCGCAATCGCAAGTCGCGCAACGGAGTAACCCCCGAAGCAAGGCACCGTGCTTGTTTCGCACGTTGCGGCCTCCGTCACGTCTATTCCGTTTCAAAGCCAGTTGTGTTCTGCGAAACGTGTCCGGATCGACGATCGCCTGATGCTCGCCATGGTGGACCTCGTCCTTGTATCTGAGTTGACCGGTGTAGGTCACGTTGGTTAGCAACTGGTGTACGCTGTTCTTCGTAAACATCCGTCCCCCGCGTCTCGTTCCCTTCTTCGTAGTCCAACATTTTGTGACCCAGCCCCGACGATCCAGTTCTCTGACCGTGGCGAGCAGCGACAGGTTCTCCAGATACAGTTCATAAGTCTGCCGCACACGATCGGCCTCATCCTCGTTGACCACCAGCTTTATATTCACTACGTCGTAGCCCAGGATCGGCATGCCGCCGGACCATTTTCCTTTGCGGCGGGTGGCAGCGATCTTGTCACGAGTGCGTTCGCTGATCATGTCGCGTTCAAATTGGGCGAACGACAACAGAACGTTGAGGATCAGTCGGCCCATCGACGAGGCCGTGTTGAATTGTTGCGTGACGCTGACAAACGCGATCTCGTGACGCTCGAAGACTTCCAGCATCTTGGCGAAGTCGAGCAAGCTGCGACTGAGACGATCCACCTTGTACACAATGACGCAGTTGACCTTACCAGCTTCGATATCCGTCAGAAGTCGCCGTAGCGCCGGGCGGTCCATGTTTCCGCCCGTGAATCCCCCGTCGTCGTAGTGCTCCGGAAGACACTGCCAGCCCTCATGCTGCTGGCTGGCGATGTACGCCTCGGCCGATTCCCGCTGCGCGTCCAACGTGTTGAATTCTTGTTCGAGACCCTCCTCGGTCGACTTGCGGGTGTAGACCGCGCAGCGGACAGTGACCTGTGGCTGACGTTTCTTCTCACGGGTCATTTGGCAGATCCCTTCTTCCGCAGACCGAAGAAGTGGTAGCCGTTCCAATGCGTGCCGGTGATCGCCTTGGCCACGGCGCTTAGGGATTTGTATCGCTCACCTTCGTGCTCGAATCCGTCCTGCAAGACCTTCACCTCAATCTTCTGCCCCTTGTACTCCCGCGTGATCAGTGTTCCGGGCAGGGGGAGGCGTCTGTCGTTTGGAAATCCTGTCTGATGGGGCGTTTTGGCAAGCGTGGTTTCCTTCGGTTCACTCGGTGCGGTGACCCTCAGGTCCGCGTCGTTAGCCAGTTCGGCCGCCCGCCGTCGTGCCCGCTTTGACAGGTCTCCTTCCTCGTTGGCCTGAAGTCGCCATGCGATTCGCTTGACGAACCAATCCTTGTTTCGGCAGTTGGTGGTCTCACCGAAAACCTCTGCGTATCGATCTCGCAACTGCCGAACGGTCATTCGCTTTAGTGCGTTGACCTCCTTGGTAACGTTCAGTGCCACAATGGTTCTCCTTTCTCTGGAGTCTCGGAACCGTTAACCCGTTGTGACACTGAGCACGGCTTGGCCCGCAACCTCAAGGCGTCTGGCGGGGGATTCTGGGAAAGATTATTCGGAATCTGGGCGGACCTTCTGGCCATCGCGGGGATTTCTTGGCGCAATACGCCGGAGGCAAGGATTCCGGCTACCTCGTGGCGGCGCTGTTCGGGGGAAAGTTCGGAGGGTGCGCAGGATGGGCGCATCGTGGGTACTCCTAGAAGGCCGTAAGGCACGCAGGGCCGTGACCGGAAGAATTGACTGCGGGGCTAAAAATCAGCGAATTGCCATACTAGTTAACTACCCGGTCTCGGCGAGAACTGACGACTGACAAGTCTTGAAGCAGCCTCGTGGACCACGCTCACCAGAATGCAAGCATTCTCTGCTTGCGTTCACCTTGCGGTCAGTGCTATATTATCTATCAGTGGTAAATAATTTCCATCAGTTCTAATGTAAGATCGAGTTCGATGGGACAAAAGCGACGGCGGCGAGGCCGTCCGCAGGTCGACCAGATCACGGAAGCGCAGCGACGCACGCTAAAGGAGCTCCGCGATTTCATCACCGGCAGGATGTACCCGCCAACCATGAATGAACTGGGGGAATTACTGGGAGTGACGGCCGCCAGCGCCCATCAATTGATCAAGCAACTGGAGCGGAAGGGGTACGTCACGCGCGAGCCCCGCAAGGCCCGCAGCTTGGCGATTGTCCGTGAACCAAAACAACAACTCGAGAGGCTGGTACCGGTGCCGCTGATGGGTGTTGTGAAAGGCGGTCCCGCAATGCTTGCGGAAGAAAACCGTCTTGGTGAAGTCTTGGTCGACGGGAGTATCGCGGGCCGAGGTCGTTGTTTTGCCCTGCGTGTGTCAGGGGACAGCATGGTCGACGTAGGAATGGACGACGGTGACGTGGTGATCTGCCTGCAACAACCGGTTGCGGAAAGCGGCGAGATTGTCGTCGCCCTGTTAGGCGACGAGGCCACCGTGAAGCGGCTCATTATCCGTGGGGATCAGATCGAACTGCGACCCGAAAACAAACGCTACAAGCCGATCCCTGTTGGACCGGAAATAGACTTTCGAATTCTGGGCAAGGTACTTGCCGTAAGGAGTAATGAAGGAGAATAACCAGGGATGTCTCGACCATTTTCTCTTCCGACCGTCCTGCGGATGGTCCCCAACGTTTTATTGCAAGAATTCTTTGTAGATCTCGGGCACGGCGAGTTCGATCCACGGTGGCCCGAATTGAAGGAACGGGAAATCGACCCGATCCTAGCCTACTTCGATGAACTGCCGTTGAAGCAGTTGAACGAGATCGAGAGTGCCCTGCGAAGTGTTTTCGATCTCGCTTGCGAGAGCGGATTTGACGCTTTACTGGAAGCCGGCCCGCACTGCGATCAACCCGACCTGGGGTTGCTGGTGCCCGAGGAATACAGTGTTTACGGCAAAGCGATGTGGGCTTGGCTGAACCATCGAAACGTTTTTGAGAAAGCGCAGATCATCTATCAAGTTGACCACATGGCGTGGTGGCGAAAGCGCAATGACCTTCCCAAGAGCGATCCCGATGTGTCTCCGGTAGCCAAGGCGAAATTGGAGAAGGCCATCTCCACGCTTCTCAGGTCGCAGGGCCGTGGCAAGGACTGCACCGTCGAGACGATGAGGCGAGGCAGCGTCGACTACTTCTTCGCTTACCCTGACGATTTTGTGCAGAACGTGGTCGTCCACGACCAAGAAGGCAAACTCGCGCCGGAAGCGTTCCGGCAAACGATGCTCGTCGTGTTCGCCTACGACCGTGAGGATGGCTCGCTCGAAACATTCGCCAAGCTGCCGAAGCGACTCAAGGAACGCTTGGAGGCCATCTTCGCGCGGGCGATCCTGCACTGGAATTTGGGCATCCATGAACTCGATGCAGCTTACGAACTGAATCAGTTGAAAGACCCGTCATTCGACTTATGCCCAGACCCGGTGGACGGCGTGCGAGTTCGAATTCGCAAGATGAGGCTGTCCGCGAAGCATTGTGGGCGACGGCTCCATGTCGAAGTGGACGACGACGACCCCGACGACAACATTCATGAAACGATCAAGGACTGCGTGAATCTCGAAGTCGTCCCGCTCACTGAATGGAATGTCACGCAAGTCACGTTCTGCTTCGAATTCCTTCCGCTCGAAGGCCGCAAGCCCGGACGGCAATCCTTCGACGTCACCTATCCGCGGTCCTGCAGCCTGCGCAACGCCAGGCCCGAGCGCGTCGAGTTGATCCAGAAGTATCTAAAACGATGGGGAGTCGATGTCATCCCAAAACCTGAGGCCAGTGCTGTCCCGGTGGGAAACTAGCCCGCCGGTGATCCACGCTGCGGAAGCACGCGGCGATTTTCGACACATCTTCAAATTCCTTGGTGACCAGTCGCTTGTTCGTCGAATCACACCGGCCGGATCGACCGACTGCACCGAATGCGGCCAGCGGTGTCGGGTGAGATTCATCACCGACGAGTTGAGCGACAAGCACGGATTCATTGACTGCCGCCACTGTGGAATCGCCGAGGTTCCCGATCACCTGCTTCAGCGATGGGAGATTGACACCGGCGATTTTCTCACGGCAGCCTTCTCTGGCGTTACATTATCCGTGTAGGAGCGCGTAGCGGGCCAGCTTTGGCAGGTGGGAAAGGCCCATTGGGCTGGCCGATCGCGTGAAGTCTGGTTCGTGCGCACCTATCGACGCGACAATCTTGCTGCTGTTGTCATGGAACTGAACCGACGCCCTAAAGCGATTCTGTTCGTCCCAACAGAGGTCGGATCAGGGCGGTGGCAGGAAGCCGTCAAGAATCTGGTGCTTGCGCTTGAAACGACGCTTTTATTGGACGAAACAACGATTGATTTCGATACCGCCTACGTCGAAAGCCGTATCGTTGACGCTGGACTCGCCTCCAATTCGACCGGCTATCACCAGACCAAAAAGCGAGCCGGTCGCGCCGCCAACATCGAATTACTAACGAAAGAGATCATCGCTCATTTACGCGCGGCGAAGAACTACGCATATGCCAAGAAGGAGCTGACGGGCCAACCGGAACTGCTCCCCAGGCCTACACAGAAATCCCTCGGGAAGCGAGTCGGCCTCTCCGATTCCGACGTCAGTCGCTGCCTGAATGATCCGACCGCGCGCGAACTGAAGTTGTACTGGGACACGGCTGGAGACCTCGACCACATCATGAACTGGAAAAGACCCATTTCGAAGGGACGAAAAGCGTAGCGTCTTGCAGTTGCATCGTTTTCGTGTAACTGCAAGACGGTGATTCCGAACGCCCAACAACCTGTGGCAAAGCGACTTGCGTCGCGTCGCAGGTTTTTTTGTGCGCACTGCTGCAATTCCGGCGGCGGGTGTCGCTGTGCATCGGGCACGGCAGGAAACGCCCACCCCGCTGGAGATTGCGAAATGAATGATCCTAAGGCACAAGTTCGTGCGTCGCTGTTCGCCGACCAGGAAATCGACCCGTTCACCAAGGGGTACGTGCGAAAGAAGTCGCGGCAGCTCGCCGGACAATTTGGATTCAGACGACACGACCGCGATGATATCGAACAGCAGCTTTACATCAAGCTTGTCAAGCACTTAAACGGCGCCGAGGCCAACGATCCATGTTGGAAGGCATTTGTGGCAGTCACCGTTAACCGACGCATCGCCAGCATGATTCGTGACAACCAAGCAGAGAAGCGAGACCATCGTCGCACATGTTCCATCCATGTGGTCATCGGTACCGACGACGGCAGACCAATCGAGCTCGCCGAAACAATTAGCGAGCACGAAATCCCGGTACGTCGAGTCCGGGCTAAGCGCAGCGAACGAGATGTTGTCGACTTGAAGATCGACCTGGCTGACTGCGTCGCGGACGTGCCCGACCGGAAGCACCGAGAATTCTGTGAGCGGCTCAAGCTCGACTCGATCTCACAGGTCGCACGCGACATGAACGTGCCACGCACGACGCTCAATGCGTGGATCCAGAAACTGCGGCAGCGTTTCGAGGAACAGGGGCTGAAGGAATACTTGCAGGCTCCTTCGTCAACTCGCTGACCGACCGGGTATTTAACCTAGTAACGGCCCTAAACCCCACGAGGAGTAAATCATGACAGAGGACCTCTATCGTTACAGCTTTGATGAGACCGTTCCAACCGAGGAGATCGAGTCCGCGCTGCTCCTAGCTGTTTGGGGCTGTGAGTCCTTGCACGGCGATGCCCAGACCCGACTCGACGCCGCTCACTTCTTCGATCCCGATCAGCGTGCCTGCGTCATCGACGCCCGCAGCGAGGTTGGTCGCGATCTGAATCGTTTGTTTATGGGCTTCATCAGTCGCGAGTTCAGCTCCGGTGCATTCGACGTGCAACGTGTTTCGAAGTCGCCGGCTCCCACGGCGCCCCCTGTGACGGCATGAATGATGAGTTCGATGACATGTAAGATGGTGGGGGACAGGATGTCCGCGCTCACTGCGGCCAAACTCTACACGCGTCGCGGGTGGGCCGTCATCCCGATACCGTACCGTTCGAAGAATCCCGGTGTCCGCAACTGGCAGCAACTGCGTCTGAAGGAGACGGAACTCGAACAGCATTTCAGCGGCGCGCAACAAAATATCGGCGTGCTCATGGGCGAGCCATCCACTTGGCTCATTGACATCGATCTCGACCACCCTCGAGCCCTCGAACTGGCGTCGGAGTATCTGCCATTCACCCCTGCGGTATTCGGTCACGCCCGAAATCCGCGTTCGCATCGGATCTATCGCGTTTCCGCGCCCCTGGCGACAAAGAAGTTTCGCAGCAAGTCGGCCGGTATGATCGTTGAGGTCCGTTCGACCGGAACGCAGACGGTTTTTCCACCCAGTACGCACGAAAGCGGCGAACCGATCGAGTGGGAGGACGAGGAGGCGGAGACCGCCGAGGTCGACCCCGATGCGCTCCTCGAAGCGGCCAAACGGCTCGCCGACACCGTGTTGATGGAACTGGGTGAGAAACAAGCGTCAAGACGTTCGTCCGCGAATGCGAAACCCTCGACAAAGAATCCCTCAAAGGCCTCCGCTTCGCCGTCGTCGCTCGCCCCGGAACAGCGCGCGGCTCGTTGCCTGACCGCCATGTTGCGGATGCACATGGTCGACCAGAATGACGGGTCGGCGCGTTTGTTCGCGGCGGCCTGCCGACTCGTCGAGCACGATCTCGGTGACCAACGCGGCCTTGCAGTTTTTAAGCAATACGCCCGACAGGATCCCTTTCCCACTGACTGGACCGACCAGCAGATTCTGCGACGCATGCACGATGCGGAGAGGGTGTGCCGCCGAGGCGCCGCATTCGAGGGTGTGACGGACGACAACGGGCTGATCTCGTTGGGCGGCCACGATCCCAAAACGGGCAAGACGGTGCTTTCAGCTAGACGAACGCTTCCTACCGCACAGGCTTTCATCCGGCAATTTCACACGCACCCCGATGGTCGCACGCTGCATTTTCACGGCGGCGTGTTGTCGGGTTGGTCGGGCAGTCGCTATGCCGACATGGAGGACGAGGCGGTCAAAAAACATCTGTTGGGTTGGCTCCACGAAGCGTTGCGTCACACGTTTAATCGCAGTACCGGTGAAATGGAACTGATCCCGTTTGAATCGAATCCGGCGACCGCCAAATCGGCCCTGGAAACCATCAAAGCCCAAGTTCACCTCCCCGCTTCGGTTACCTGCCCCGCTTGGCTTGGTAGTAACGCCGAACCACCGCCCGAGGAATTCCTGCCATGTAAGTCGGTGCTGTTGCACCTGCCGACGATGAAGCGGCGCCCGCCGACACCGGCGCTGTTCGCCACCAACGCGCTGGACTTCGATCCC
>CAZNXE010000059.1:0-6721 GCA_964576465.1 uncultured Planctomycetaceae bacterium | reverse complement strand
GATCCGATGGTTTGGCATGCATTCTTGCATCAACTATTCGATGGCGACCTCCAGGCGCTCGACCTGTTACAGGAATGGTTCGGATATTGTCTCACGGCCGATACGTCCCAGCAGAAGATGCTGCTGATCGTCGGGCCACGGCGCAGCGGCAAGGGCACGATTGCTCGCGTCCTGGGTGAACTTGTCGGAGGGTCCAGTGTGTGCGGGCCAACAACCTCGAGCCTCGCGGGCAACTTTGGCCTGCAACCGCTGATCGGCAAGACACTAGCCATCGTAAGCGATGCCCGATTCAGCGGAGAGAACATATCGACCGTGGTCGAACGCCTGCTGTGCGTCAGCGGCGAGGACGCGGTATCCATCGACCGCAAGTTTCTATCGAGCGTCACGATGAAATTGCCCACGCGCTTCATGTTCTTGACGAACGAACTACCAAGACTCAGCGATTCGAGTGGCGCTTTGGCGGGTCGATTTCTTCTGCTACGGCTCACCGAAAGCTTCTATGGCCGGGAGGATACGCAACTCACGAGCAAGCTGTCCGAAGAACTGCCGGGCATCCTGAATTGGGCGATCGAGGGTTGGCAGCGGCTGCGGTCGCGAGGTCACTTTGTCGTGCCGCAGAGTTCCGCAGATGCCGTCTGCGATATGGAGGATCTCGGTTCGCCCGTGGGGGCGTTCGTGCGCGAGCAGTGCATCGTCGCACCAGGACAACGCGTGTGGGTCGACGAGCTGTACAGCGCCTGGAAACGGTGGTGTGAGCGCGAAGGCCGCACCATCGTCACCACTCGCCAATCGTTCGGCCGGGACTTGGCCGCTGCCGAGTCCGGAATTACCAGTCGCCGCAGTACAGGGATGACACGGTTTTACGAAGGCATCGGATTGAGGACCCCATGAAGCCAGCCCAACCACTCGCTGGAGGTAGCTACTGTCGCGCACTGTCGCGACAGTCCGCATTGTATTCAACGCGGGCGCACGGGCGCGCATATGAAGAAGTTAAAGCACAGTGGCAACTGTTGCGACAGTGCGCGGCAGTAGCGGCAACGTCCATGGCTTCCTCTCGGCGGTGGGGCAAATTTCTGTTTCAACGAAAGTGAAATGACTGTGAAAATCGAGCTTTGGAAACTGTCGGACGTCAAGCCATATCCGGGCAACCCACGTCTCAATGATAATGCGGTCGATGCGGTGGCGGCGTCGATTCGCGAGTTTGGGTTCCGTCAAGCCGTTGTGGTCGACGGCGATGGGGTCATTGTCTGTGGGCACACGCGCTGGAAGGCGGCGCAGAAGCTTGGCTTGGAGAATATCCCGGTCCATGTGGCCAATGATCTGACGGCCGAACAGATCAAGGCGTATCGCATCGCCGACAATCAGACGGCATCGTTGGGCGACTGGAACTATGATCTGCTGCCCATCGAACTGAGTGAACTTCAGGCTGCGGATTACGATTTGGGACTGTTGGGTTTCGACCGGGACGAACTGGCCAAGTTGCTCAGCGGTGAGTTGCAGGAAGGGCTTACCGACCCCGACGATGTTCCGGATCCGCCCGATGAGGCGATCACGCAGCCGGGCGACCTGTGGGTCCTCGGCAACCACCGGCTGCTCTGCGGCGACAGTAGCAAGGCGGAGCACGTTGATCGTCTGCTCAACGGCGCGGTCGTTCACCTGGTGAACACGGATCCGCCGTACAACGTCAAAGTCGAACCACGTTCGAATAACGCGATCGCCGCCGGCAACAGCAGCTTTAGCAATCCCAACAAACACCATCAGAAGTTCGACCTGGAACGTCATCCTGAGAAGGCGCAGGCGACACACCGCAAGATGCGACCCAAGGATCGTCCATTGGAGAACGACTTCGTTTCGGATGAGGAATTCGATCGCCTGCTAGCGGCTTGGTTTGGCAACATCGCTCGCGTGCTCTTGCCAGGTCGGTCTTTCTACATTTGGGGCGGCTACGCCAACTGCGGTAACTACCCACCGGTGCTGAAAGCAACGGGTCTTTACTTCTCGCAAACGATCATCTGGGACAAGCAGCACCCGGTGCTCACCCGCAAGGACTTCATGGGTGCCCACGAGTGGTGCTTCTACGGATGGAAGGAGGGCGCTGCCCACCAATACCTCGGCCCCAACAACGCAACAGATTTATGGCACGTCAAGAAGGTCAATCCGCAGTCGATGATCCATCTCACGGAGAAGCCTGTCGAGCTGGCGGCGCGGGCGATGCAGTATTCCTCGCGGATCAGTGAGAACGTGCTCGATCTGTTTGGTGGCAGCGGCTCGACGCTGATCGCCGCGGAACAGACGGATCGCAACGCGCTTCTCATGGAAGTCGATCCGCCGTATTGCGACGTGATTGTTGAGCGGTGGGAGAAATTCACCGGACAAAAGGCGGAACGAGTGGCGGCCAACGAGAAAACCCCAGCCGAGACCGGGGTATGAGGAGCAGCGAGATGCGTTCAATGTACCTATCGATTCTTCACGGTCGCCTCGCGGGCCAGCATCTCGTGATGCCAGCGCCACTGTTCGATCTCGTCGTCCGTCGCGAGACGAATTGTCAAGATGTTGATCGGCACGTCTTGGCCGAGCCGCTCGCGAAGGTCGGCATACAGTTCATGCAAGGCAGCGTGGCCCAACTCGCGGGCGTGGTCTTCGTTCTCGGCGTCGACCAAGACGTAGCGGGCCAGCGTGGCGATAAAGTATGTGGTCATCGTTCGTTCTCCTGGTTTTTGTGGCATCGCGTTCATCACAAGGAGCCATGTCGCGACGGAAACATCAAGGGAATTACCAGTAGAATCTTTCCCGTTCGTCGGACACTGCAAGAAATCGCACACGTTGGCCCACGTTGCGTTGGGCTTGTCCGGTTGCCCAACAAGGCGACCAACGAGAAAACGCCCCACGGTGGCGAACGTGGGGCGCGTGATGGAAAGGCGGCTCGATTAGCCGCTTGCGGCGAACTTGCCCCGTTCGGTCTTTTTGAAGCGGGCGTCCTTGCCTTTGTTCTTAATCTCCCGCAGGATCGCGCTGTAGAGCGTGGCTTGCGGTGTCTTGCCGTTGGGGCTACTCCACAGCTTCTTGGCGGCCATCGCCTCGATCATCTCGGTGCAAGTCATCGCCTCCTTGGTTTCTGTCAACAACTTCGCGGCGGCGGCGATCGCGCTGAGCTTCTTGTCGCCGCCCGTCGCTGGCTGGGCCTTCTTCGCAGCGCGCTTGGTCGCCTGTGCCGGTTTTGCCGTGGCCTTCTTCGCTGTTATGCGTGTCGTTGTGGTCGCCATCGTTCGTCTCCCTTGCGTTGGTGGTGGTTGTGCCCCTACGTACCCTCACACATGAGCCATGCGGGCGGCAGAACATCAAGCGAGATGTTGGCTAGGGACGTGAGAATTCCACAGATTTTTCCAGAGACCTTTTAGGGCGACCGAAACCATGGCCAACGAACAAGCTCCCAAACCGATCAATCCCACGGCACTGTCGCTTTCCGACACGGCCCGTCTGCTGGCGAAAGTCGGCTTCGAGTCTGTTTCCGAATCGATGCTCGAACAAGACGTCGAGTGTGGCGCGCCGACGAACGCTGACAGTACGTTGAACTTGGTGCACTATGCGGCGTGGCTCGTGAAGGAGATGGCAAATGGCGACTGATCCGCGAAGACTTCGACCGAGCGAACTGTGCGGCTTGCTGAACTCCACGCCGCTGGGCGAGGTGATCAGCCAGCGCCAACTCCATCGTCACCGGACCCAGGCTGGCCTGCGCATCGGTGACGGCCGGCACGTGGACCTGCTGCGGTACGTTGCGTGGTTGTTGCAGGAGCGACACGCCCACAAAACCAAGCCCGTTGACTCCGCGACGGCCCCTTCGAACATCGCCGAGGCGGCGCAGGGAGCGGCTGCACTCGCTAGCAGACTGAACGAGCCAAGAGGGCACGGACAGAAATACACCCGCAAGCGCGAAGCGCTGATCGCCGCCCTGCTCACCGAGCCGACGCACGAGGCGGCGGCCAAGAAGGCGGGGATCAGCCCGGCGACGTTCTATCGCTGGATGCATGTGCCGGAGTTCCGTGGGGCGTATCGCGAGGCCCGCCGCGAACTGGTCGAGGCGGCGATCGGACGCGTGCAAGCTGGTGCAGGCGAAGCGGTTGAGACGTTGCTGGAAGTGGCCCGCAGTGGCAAACGGGACGGCGACCGCGTCCGAGCATCGTTGGCCCTGCTCGATCACGCGCTTCATGGTTTGACCAATGCCGACGTGCTGCACGGTGCGCCTGAAGCCGGAGAAGATGGGACGATGGCGACCGGTGATGTTGTCGAGTTGCTGGGCGCACGGCTGCGGCAGATCGATCGCTCGGGGTTGTCCACGACCGAAAAAACACGGCTCACCGCCACGCTCACCGATGCTTTTCTGCGAGCAGTCGGTGTGGATCAATTGGATAAACGCCTGGAGTCGATCGAGTCCGTGCTGCTTTCGAGAAAGGATCACCGATGAGAAGCCTTCGCACGATTACGAGGAACTACGACCTGCTGACGCCCGAGGAACGGTTGGGGCTGATCATCGCCGCCGGTGTCCGCGAAGATGACGCCGAACAACGCCGGCTGGTCCAGATGGCGAAGTCGATCGGACTGGCGATGGCTGACTACGAGCCGTTCGCGTACTCCTTCCGCGACCTCTCCATGCTCACCTTTATCGAGTTGGTCGAGGAAGCCATACGTTACCGCGACGCCTGGCATCAGGTTGTCAATTCCCTCGATCCGGTTGACGAGAAAGAAGGTGCCGATTCCGATGGCGGTACACCAGATGACGATCAGGTCGACGATCTGTCGGACTGGGAACGGTCGTTCAATCTGGCGTTGGCCGCCGGTTATGTGCTCAAGGCGAAAGCGGACGGATGGAAGTTATTCTGCGAGCGCTTGCGCATTCCGCCGTTTGTATTGATGGAGAACCTGCCCGGCTTCGCTCGCCTGGAACGATCGCTAGCGCAGACCGACGAGGCGACACTCGCTCCAGAGGGTTTTCGGCGATGGCTGAATCGGATTCGGCCCGCGGGAGAGCCTGAGTTAATCGAGATCCCCCTCACCGCCGAAGGTATGGCCGCGGAGGCTGAAGTGTTCTTTCGTAAAGAAGCGCAACGCTGGGGCGGTTGAAGTCACGTATCGGGCGCAGTCACCATTCGCTTGGTTGATCTAGCAGCGAATCGCGCGCCCCTAGCGAACTGGTACGGCATCCAGACTGAAGAGATTCCCTGGCACGCCATCATCGTCGACCGCGATGTGAAGATAAACGCTGGTCGTTACAAGGCTCGAGTGTCCCGCGGCCACACGCACTTCCGCGAGCGAGCGACCTCCCGCCAGGGCATGGCTAATGAACGTGTGCCGACCGTGATGGATCGTCAGATTCCGTAGCCGCTCCAGGCCCAGCGGCTTGCAGGCGGTACGAAACCGCTCGCGGATGGTGTGCCGGATGAGCGGTTGCCCAAATCGGCTTGGCCACAGACAACAGACGACATGATCACCCGGCCGAGCACTCTGTTCTTCGCGTTCCCGTTTCCACGACGCAAGGTCTTCCAGAGTCGCCGCATCCCACCACAAGGGCACAACGCGCGGCCGGTTACCCTTCGCCCCCTCTGGCCCAATCCGCACATGCGGCCGACCCGCGCCAACAAACATATCAGTCAACCGCAGCGCCGCGATCTCCGAAACCCGCAGCCCACAACAGCACGCCAGTCGAAAGATCGCCCGGTTCATTCGAGTGCCTGCAGAACGTGGGGCGCAGCAAGCCATATCATCAAGCACGCACGCCAGCTCACGCCGCGTAAGAATCTTCACCGGATCGACGGTCCACGTGGTACCAAGCATCATTGTTTTCCCTCCTACGTACAAGACGTTTGGAGGACTACCTCAAGTGGTCCCAGAAAGGAAGCAAAACCAACCCACTTGGTGCGAAATGGGTCGGTTCTCCGCCGCCCTGGGCTGCAAGTGTTGATATCCGCATCGAACACTACTTGATCGAAGCTAGCCTCGCGTGGGGGACCAACCGAAAGGGACTCGAACTTGCCAAGTCCTCAACTCTCTGGCACTTCCAGAAAACGCTCTCGTGCGCATGGTTACGAAGAGGGTTGATTACGGGGAGGGCCTCGGAAGTCGCAGAATTGAAAGTGGTCCACCTGCATTCGGTGGGGCGGACCGATGCGAGTTACCGAACACTGCGGCTGTCGCTGAAGTGAGAATCAGGACCACACACGTACTCGCACTACCTGATATCGCGAAAACGCAGAATCAAACCAACTCCGCCGTAGATTACTGCGGCCATTGACATCAGCACGATGACACCGACCGTAGTTCCGTGGCGGAATTCATCTTTGGGAAAAAACTCCTCGGCCATGTCGACGTTTTCCGTTTGCTTGTTGGTTGAGCCGTTGGTTGAAGATGCGTGCGACAGCGGAATGGTTCCGACGACTGGCGGGACCGCAGTGGCAGGGCGAAGGGGCCGATCTTCTGTCTCCATTAAGAGCAGCGACTCAAACGCCCAGCGTGACGGATTCACCATCGTGACTTTTTCAACTACCGTGGGCATCGATTCCAGTGTTCGCATGGCACCGCCCAAGATCACCATCGGCAGGATCACAATCGGAAGACAGGCGATCGCCACTTCCGACGTCGGCGCGGCTGCGGATATCAGTAAACCGATTCCCACGCCAACCAATGCCGCGAGAAACAGGACTGCAAACACCGCAAGCCAAGGCGCGGT
>CAZNXE010000058.1:0-23900 GCA_964576465.1 uncultured Planctomycetaceae bacterium | reverse complement strand
TTCAGGCCAAGCTCGATGGTTCCCCGTCAATGCCACCGGCAGCCTCGAAGAGACGCAGTGCCTGAGCGATTGGACCGACATCGTGAACACGGACAATCTGAACACCCTCGGCGGCCAACGACAAGACGACACCCAGGGTGCCAAACATCGGATCGACCGACTTGTCTCTCAACACCTTGGCGATGAAGCCTTTGCGCGATGGTCCGAACAGCACCGGGCAACCTAGCTCGTGAAATCGTCCGGCGTGTGCTAGCAGGGTCAGGTTATCTTGATGCGTCTTGCCAAATCCGATGCCAGGGTCCAGCGCGATCCGTTCACGGTCGATGCCAGAGCTGATCAGTCGATCTCGCTGCTCACGCAGGTAGGTGAGTATATCAACCGTGACATCATCATACTTCGGATCGTCCTGCATCGTTTGTGGTGTGCCTTGCATGTGCATCGCACACAGCCCTGCCTCGGTCTCCAACGCAACGTCGATCATCTGCCGGTCCCCGGTAAGGGCCGTTACGTCGTTGATAATCTCTGCTCCCGCGGCCATCGCTTCGGCGGCGACAAGGGCTTTGGACGTATCGATCGAAAGTGGGACGTTTACTTTTTCGTGCAACGCCGCAATGACCGGCAAGACGCGGTCCAGTTCTTCGCGCTCTTCGACCGATGCAGCATGGGGGCGTGTGCTTTCTCCGCCGATATCCAACAGATCGGCCCCCTCGTCGGCCAGCCGCAAACCATGATCGACGGCTGCCTGCGTGGAGAAGAACCGTCCGCCGTCCGAGAAGCTGTCGGGCGTAACGTTCACGATGCCCATCACCAACGGACGTCGCGACAGCGAAAGCGTCTCACTGCGGAGTTTCCAGCGTGTCGAACGTTGTGGAAATCGCGATGACAGCCAGCGAGATGATGGTAAGACAGACACCGAAGGCATTCGTTTCGTGCTGGAAAGGCGTGACAACTCTGCCCGATCGGACAACGTTGCCACTCTACCACGGCACTTCCATCAGCGAAACAATCTGCTGGGCGAGTCGCTCGATGGCCTGTTGTTGCGCCGTGACAATCGACTGGCCAAACTCGGGTACAAGCGAAGCCGTTCCGGCCACATCGACCAATTCGGGTGGGATGGGAACGCCCGAGCGCTCACGTAAGATATTTCCGCGGCGGTCGACCCAGCGGACTTGCACCTGCATGGTCAATTCGGTCTCGCGCGGCTCGTCGGTAGGCGAAACAACGAGCACTCGTTTGGTATCGGCGATCAAGGTGCCGGTCAGAATGCTGTCGGCATTCCCATGGTGGACGACCTTATAGGGAGTCTTCAACTCAATCTCGCGGACGACCGCTTCGGTGAGCCACTCGCCCAAATTTCGGCGGTAGCTGTTGGACTCGAAGATCGGAACGTGGACCGTTCGGATCTCCGACGGGTAGAGCGACGCGGCGCCGTAGCGATAGCCCGCGCAGCCGACTAACGTCGTGCAAACCAGCGCGACCATGGTGCTGATTCCGATGAATCGCCGCGGTTCGGAGAATCGCTTTCCACCTCGTGCCACGCGATTACCTCCGTGACGAACCTGGGGAAGGCGCCGATGCCGTATTGACAACCGATTTCGAGTTGCTCTCGGGAAATAGATCGATGAACCACTGAAAGCGAGAGGTCGGCACACCCGGCTCGTCGGCATATTCGTCAAGCCGTGCCTGGGCCATCGCGGCAATCTCGGTGTTGGGAGCATTCCTTAGAATTTGTTGGTAATAGTGCCTCGCCGATCGATAGTGCTTGGTTCCGGCAAAGTACTCGCCCTTGAACCAATTGCGTTCGGCCTTGAGTTTGAGGATCGTTTGCCGCGTCTCGAGAATCCGTTCTCGCTCGCTGGCAAGTTGCGCGGGAAACTGCAAGAGCGCCTGTTCGATCAGCTTCTCGGATTCCATCAGAGGCGTATCGTCATAATCGGCTCCCTGATAGGTTGCCAGCTTGGCTTGGATTCCTAACAGAAATGCGTTCGCCAGATGCTCACTCTTGGGGTAGTCCTGGCGCAACTGCTGGTAATATTCGTCGGCGTCGGCGAAACGCCCTCGCACGAAATAGTCATTGGCCGTGGCGAGCACGCTATCATCGGCCAGCGGCCCCGTGGGATCGTTGATCCATACGCTTTGCATCACGGCATGTGCGTTTCCGGTTGTATCCCACCAAGGTTTTGTCTGGTTCGTAACATTCGGCACAAAGAACGGCTGGTGGTCGGCCTGCTGGAGATCGAGCCAATAGCGGGCGATCGCGAACTGACGCGAGACCACGGTATCGAGATGCCGTGAGTTCTCGTATTTCTCAAGCAGATTTGCGTAGCCATCGCTGGCGTCTGGATAATCGTCGCCAAAGAACTCACTCTCGGCTGCCATGAACATGGCGTCTTCTTCCAACGATGAGTCCGGCCATGTTGCCCCAGCCTTCTTGAAAAGCTTTCGGGCGTCCGAGAATTCACCTGCTCGATATAGTGCGTCGGCCTTGCTGTAGAGTTCTTCTGCTTCTCGCGCGTTGGGCCCAAAACCGACCGAGCGTTTGGCATCGGCAGCTATTTTCGATGGTTTCGGGATCCCCCCTAGCAAACCGTCCTCGTTTGGCTTTTTCTCGAAACGTTCTCCCGCGACACCCATGCGCGCACGTCCCGGTCGGGCTTGGGGAGGTGGCAGACCCTGCCCGCCATCGAACTGCTGGGATGCAGGATCGTCCGCGGCGCTCAACGAGTCGCCTGCTGAACCTCCGAAAAAGGTCGAGCAACCGGACTGAGTCAAGGTCACGAAAAGTACCCCAACTGCCAGCATCGATCGGCTATAGCTCATTGTTGGCATCCTTGCCAGCTTCATCATGGTTGCTCGTTGGGGCGGCTAAGTAGCGTTGCATCCTGGGCGGACGGCCCAACAACTGTGTCATATAGTGATTCAGTACACCGCGAAGTTCGCCACCGGTGCGACGGTCGATTTTCGGGATGTCCGACGTCTTGTTTTCGATATTTGATAAGTGTTTCAGAATTCGGATGACCGTTTCGCTGACCTGCACAACTTGGGTGTGCCTTGGTCGGCACGCTGGACACAACACACCTCCCGCGGTTTGCGCGAACGGCACGCGACGTCCGGCGCGAATCTCGCCACCGCAGTCGGCGCACTGATCGAGCGATGGATGGTGCCCCACAATTCGCAGCGCCGCCAATTCGAACTGAGCGATCGACGTTCCAACAGACGGACCGTCTCCCAGTTGCGAAAGGGTACGTTCGGCAGTATCGAAGAGTAGGGGATGAGCATCATATTCGTCGGTCAGCCCGGACAGCAATTCGGCGACGTAGTAACCTGCATAAAGACGGGACAGATCGTTGTCGCACAACCGAAACCGACGCAGTAACTTGGCTTCGGTCAAAAGGTCGAGTGCCTCACTTGATTTGCGGAGGAACACTACTCGACACAGACACAAAAGGTCAAGGGCAGAGTCGAACGCACCCTTGGGCCGTCGGGCTCCCTTCGCCAGTCCACTTACCTTGCCAAACTCTCGGGTGAACAAGGTAACGACGCAGCTTGATTCGCTGAAATCAACAACACGCAAAACCAACGCGGTGGCCTTCTCGGTTGACATGGATAAGAAGCACACCTGCACTGCTGGCAGTTGAGAAGACCTTATGGATCGCCATTACGCACGGGGACGTTCGACCTGTCCGAGGATCTCAATCTTGACCTTCTCGATGCGACGTTTTGAAACCTCGACGACGGTGATGCGAACATTGCTGTTATCCGCTTCCACATGGTCGCCGGCGATGGGAACACGCCCTAAGGTGCTGAAGACGTAGCCACCAATGGTATCGAAATCCCCGTCTTCGTCGATATTGGTGCCGAGACGATCGTTGATCTCATCGACGTGAACCCGCGCTAGCACATTGGCCGTGTGCTCATCGATCCGTCGGATGCCTTCGACGAGGGCATCATCGTACTCATCGACAATTTCACCGACGATTTCTTCCAGCATGTCCTCGATAGTGACCACGCCCGACACACCGCCATATTCGTCCAAGACGACCGCCATGTGATTCCCGGTTCGTTGAAACTCGTTCAAGAGCGCATTGACCGGCTTTGTTTCCGGAACGAAATAGGCGTCTCGCGCGATGGTGTCAATGTGCTCAATGCGTTCCTCCGATGGCTTGGCCAACTCGGGCAACAGATCTTTCGCATATAAGACACCAACAATGTCGTCGCGGTTCTTGTCGAAAATAGGAACTCGCGTGTGTCCCGAGTCGATGATGACCTGTAGTGCCGTGTGAAGATCAGCGGTAGCCGGCATGGTGACCAGATCGGTTCGTGGAGTCATCACGTGTGCGACGTCGGCATCGCCTAGCTCGATGATCCCTTCAATCATTTCCCTTGCATCTTCTTCGATCAGACCTTCGCGATGGCCTTCGTCGACAATCGTGCGGATTTCGTTCTCGATGGTATCCTCGGTGGCGACCGATGGTTCTCGGCCGACCAACCGATGCCCAAGAACGTCGACCACCCGCGCGCCAATCACCAGTGGTGCGACGGGGGCTGCCAGCGTTTGCCAAATCCGCCACGTGGCGAACAGAAACGGTTCGGCCCACAGCCGTGCAAAGGTAACTGGCAGCCATAGCACAACAAAGAGCAAGACCAGGCCGCCCAGGGATCCCCACAGAAGCAGATGCCAGGTATCGGGGATCTCACCTCGCTCGGTCCAGATTGCCGTGAGTGCCCCGCAGATGAAGACGGCGGTGGCGATGAGTTGAACACTCTCGATCGCCAGGGCAACCCGTTCGTGGTGGAGTAGGATTTCGGCAAGTCGACCATCTGCCTTGCGGCGGCGACAAATCTCGGCCAACTCGCTCCGCGAGAACCCGCGCAGCGACTTTGCACCGAGCGCGCAGAAACCAGTAATCAACAAAGCGGTCAAAGCCAGCCACCAGGAGGTATTCACCTCTACGTCGTTCCTCCATTCGTAATCCGATCGCTGCCCGAGCGCCTAGAATCGCCCACCTGCTCTTCCAGATCAACATAGTGGGGCGTCAAACCGAATCGGGCAAGATAGTGTCGCTCGCGCTGTCGCATGATTTCTTTCGCAGCGGGTGTTTGATCGTCGTAACCTACCAGATGGAGCGTCCCGTGGGCGACATAAAGCAATAACTCGTCTTCTGCCTTCCAACCGAACCGTGAGGCTGCCGCAATGGCGGTCTCCGCGCTGGCGACCACCTCACCTTCCAAGGAATCGTCCGACTGTTCGAGCACGAAGCTAATGACATCGGTCGGATAGTCGTGTTCGAGGAAGTCGCGGTTCAATACGTGAATGGCCTGGTCGTCAACAATCGCCAAACTAAGCTGCGACGTGGCAGGCCCCTCGCGGAGGAGAATCTCATGGGCGCAGTCCTCCAAGCGACTTGCGTCGAAGCTCAGAAGCCCCTGGCGATCGGCTATCTGGATTTCGATCATCCCGTATGTTCCGAACGGTAGTAAGCGTCCTGCGCACGCGCAGAAGCGAATCGGTCGCGCGTCGATTGTTGAGCCGTGCCAATCATGCGGTTCGCTGCGAGGAATCGGGGTATTTGACGCGGCCATGGTAGACGGCCGTGAGGGACTTAATCAAACAATCCTCAATGGTGCGGAGCTGTTTTAAGTTCAGGCCGCATTCATCGAATTGCCCATCAAGAAGCCGTTTCATGGCAATCTCTCGGACAAGGCTGCCGATTCGGGCCGGGGTTGGCTCGGTGAGCACCCGGCTGGCACTTTCAACCCCGTCGGCAAGCATCAGAATAGCCGTCTCCTGGGTTTGCGGTTTGGGGCCCGGGTAACGGAATGCTGCCTCATCGACTTCGGCCGCGTCGGGGTTTTCGGCACTCTGTCGGTGGGCGCGATCGAAGAAATACTCGACCAGCGTCGTCCCGTGGTGCTGCATGATGAAATCGACGAGCGACTGTGGAAGGTGGTGTTGTCGGGCCAAGTCGGCACCATCTTTAATATGCGCAATGATGATCAGCGTGCTCATCGCCGGCATGAGTGATTCGTGTCGATTCTCGGCATCCCCTTGGTTCTCGATGAAATAGCCGGGGTTGAACATCTTGCCGATGTCGTGGAAATAGGCGCCTACCCGAACCAAGAGGCCGTTGGCGCCGATGCTGTCGGCTGCCGCTTCGCCGATGGAAGCCACGTTGATCGAGTGATTGTAGGTGCCGGGGGCCCTACGAACGAGCTCCTGGAGAAGCGGATGTGCGACGTCGCCCAATTCCAGAAGCGTAAGATCGGTCACGACGTCGAACACGGATTCAACCACTGTCAGTAGCCCCGAGATGAGGAACGCCGCGCCGAATGTCCACAAGGCATTGAAACCTGCGTGCAGCCACAGCGGTTCGGCAAGCGGCTGCCCAAGCAGCACGCCAGCAATAAGCGTGAGCGTGGCGGCCGCAAGCGACGCCATGACACCGACCTTGATCAATTTACTGCGACTGCGAATGCGGGCCAGCAACAACACGGCAGCCGCCACCGATCCGCAAAGCACCATGTACGAACCGAGACTCTGATCGATGGCAAGCACCATCATCAGCGCCACGGCCGCCGACAGTAGCAGCGCGGTCTCACGACCGTAGGCCACGGTGAAGATCATCCCCACGAACAACAGCGGCAATAGTTCTGCTCGCCAGGGATCGAACGACATCCAGCAGGCCAACGCGACCGATCCAATGACGCAGACCAACAACAGCGCGAACTGCCGCCAAGTGTCCAAAATGTGTCGCGCGCGGCGAAGGACAAAGTAGCCGCAGAGCATGAAGACACCGCTAATCAGCCCTATCGAGGCAATTGAGCGAGTTAGCAATTCGGGGGTGGAAAGCTGTTTGCAGTAGGCGTCGTACTCGAGCCTCAGGATCTCTATCTCATCCTCTTCGAGTGGATCTTCGGCCATGGCCAATACCCGGCCGGGTTCGTAGGTGACGAATTGTTCTTCCACGACCTCGGCGGCGGCCTCTCGGGCACGTTCGGTGGCTTCGAGATCGAGCGTCAATGTTGTTGGCAGCCGAGGTTGCAGCCACGCAAAGACTCGATCGGCGACTTCTGCCGGTTTGATCTTGCCTAACAGGCTGGCATAAATCGGGCTGCCGTCGCCGATCAGAACATCGGTGACCTTAACCGTGATTGGAGGATCGTCCTCTTTGAGATTCGAGATCGTGATCTCATCTTGATTGCCTTCGTCGGAGTGCTCGGGCGGCAACTGTTCGAGCAATCCGATGCGTTCGTACTTTTGCAGCGAGGTTTCCAACGCGTTTTCAAACGCCTCCATCGCATCTTGGCCGGTTAGCGCCGCGCGAAACTGTTGAAAACGCTCTTCTCGCTCCGCCTCGGTAAGTTCGGCGTCATCCTCGGTCGGCGGTGGGTCGAACTGGTCCCACACATCATCAGAAAGTTCGTCAAGCGACTCCGCGTTGGTTACTGCCAGCACCTGATTGACCAAGGCGCTGCGCAATTGGACCAGCGGCTCTGGATCTTGGACGTAAACGTACCGCGTTCGACGACGGGCAGCCTGTTGCTGGTCGCGCGTGGCATCGGGGTTCGATTTTTCAAAGCTGACTCGGGCGGTCAGCTCTCGATGAGGAACCTGACCCACGCGATAGGGAAACGGTGGTGCCCAACCGCGCACCACCACCCACAGCGCGACGATGGCCAGCAGCGTAAGCCCCAGCCGCACGAGGGTGGCCGAGTGCCGCAGTTGCAGCAACAGCCGAGCCGTGCGGCCTGGAGGCAGTTCCAGCGCGGCAACCCGTTCCGATCGTGTTCGTTTTGTTCCACCAGTAGACATCGTATGTCGAGCGGTTTTTAACGCCGCTTCTTCTGCTTCTCCTCGTAAGCCTGGACGATCTCCGTGACGAGACGATGACGGACAATATCGTCCGCGGTAAGTTCGACCCGGGCCACGCCCTTGATCTTATTCAGTCTGGCGATCGAATCGATAAGCCCGCTACGAGCGTTTCGAGGTAGGTCGATCTGGGTAACGTCGCCAGAGACCACGATCTTCGATTCCTGCCCCATCCGTGTCAGAAACATCTTCATTTGGGCAGTCGTCGTATTTTGTGCTTCGTCCAAAATAATGAACGACCTGTTGAGCGTGCGACCGCGCATGTAGGCCAACGGAATGACTTCAATGATATCCTGTTCGGAATATTTCTTGACCTGATCGTTGTCCATCATCTCCTGAAGTGCGTCGAGCAACGGTCGCAAGTAGGGATTGATCTTGGCTTGCAGATCGCCGGGCAGAAAGCCCAAGCTTTCGCCAGCTTCGACAGCCGGTCGGACGAGCACGATTTTGTTGACCTCTTGCCGTCGCAAGGCAGACACGGCCGAGGCAACCGCTAGGTAGGTTTTTCCACATCCGGCCGGCCCGATACAAAACACCAAGTCGTTTTCTTGAATCGTGCGAAGATAGCGAGCCTGACCGTCGGTGCGTGGGACTAGCTTTCGTCCCCCGACTTGTACGTCAAGATCGGGGAACTTGGGTACCGACGGTTCGCCACGGACCGTTGCAATCAGCCGCGTGACTTCCTCAGGCTCGAACGAACCGTGACGTTGGACCAACTTGTTCAACTCGGTCAGAACTTCGGTCGCCTGTGAGACGGTACCCTCTTCTCCTTCAATGCGAACTTTGTCACCGCACATGGAGATATTTACGCCGAGGGCTTGGCGGATCGTCCGCAGATGTTGATCGTGCGCTCCGAAGAGCGACGTCAATGAATCGGAATCGACTACCGAGATGGTGGATCTGAGCATCCAGGTGTGCGTTGCATTGTCGGCAACGCTGGTCCGTCCTCATGGGATGTGTAACTAGTTAACTTTATAGCGAAATCGACCGCCAGGGGACCACTAGACTAGGATTATTTACTGCAAGACAATACCCTTGAACGACTTACATCGTTTTAATTTGTTTACAGAATGACCGATTTTGGCCATGGGACGAGTTTTGACGGGCTCAGCCACACAACAGGCCGCTGGCCCAGAATAGATAGGCGACGGGCGCCGAAACCAAAATCGAGTCCAATAAGTCCAACACACCACCAAAGCCGGGCATCCAAGTGCTCGAATCCTTTTGTCCTGCGTCGCGCTTGAGCATCGATTCCGCCAAGTCGCCCACGATACCAGCCAGCGTTACGAGTGGGGCGAAAAGTAACCAAGCCCACAGGCTGGCGCCACCCTGCGACGATCCGACATAGCCGGTTCTTAGCGCCGCCCACACTAGCACCGCGGCAAGACACGCAAAGGCAACCCCGCCGAGAAGGCCTTCGATCGTCTTTCCAGGACTCAGCGCTGGGGCCAGCTTGTGCTTGCCGATCATCCGCCCGACGGTATATGCCCCGATGTCGCTCATCTTGACGACGATCACCAACGACACCAACGGAACGACCCCCAGTTGCCCACCATCGATCAATCGCAATTGAACCACGAAGCTGAGAAGTAAGCCGACGTAAAGCAGGCTCAATGCCGTGAGCGCGAGCCGCAACGCCGCGCGGGTCTCTCGCTGATATCCAATCACCGCGCTGGCAACAGCCACGAAGAACGAGAGCCCGACTGCCAACAGCGGCCAACCCAGCGGGCCCGGCGTTGTTTGTGGACACGCGACCGCCAACCAAGGGCTCAGGGCTATTGCAAGGCTGCCGGCGTATACGACAGGAGACGATGGTCGGAGATTCTGCGAGGTCAGCAGCGTGATCGTTTCTCCGGCGGCGAGCACCACGATTGCCACCAGCAGGGGCACCAGCCACAGGCCAGGAATCGACGTGCTGTAGTTGTGGTCGACCCACAGCCAAGCGGACAAGACAACGGCGAAAACCACGCCCAGTAGCAAACGCCATCGCAGCATGATTAAACGTTCAACCCCCCGAACCTTCGATCGCGTGCGGCGAAGTCGCGGATCGCCTGATGAAGATCGGCAGGTCCAAACTCTGGCCAGTGGCGCTGGGTAATCCAAAGCTCGGCGTAGCTGATTTGCCACAACAGATAGTTGCTGATACGCATCTCACCCGCCGTGCGAATCAGTAGATCGGGATCTGGAGTACCGGCGGTGTAAAGGGCATCGGCGATTGTGTCTTCGGTGATGTCCTCGGGATTTAAGTTGCCTTTGCGTACTTCGGTGGCCACACTCCGCATGGCGTCGGCCAGTTCTCCTCGGGCACCGTAGTTAATCGCCAGACAAAGATGTAGACCGGTGTGTTCGCAGCTCATCGCCACGGTCTTGTCGGTCTCGCGGAGCACGCTCTCGGGCATGCCTTCGCGCCGGCCAATCACCGTGAGCCGGATATTCTCTCGGAGAATTTCGGAACGCTCCTCGATCATGAACTGTTCCAGCAGGCTCATCAGGGCGTCGAGTTCCGCCTGCGGTCGTTTCCAGTTTTCGCTCGAGAAGCAATAGAGCGTAAGGTGTTCGATTCCCAACTGCGCACACTGCTCGGTCGCCGTACGAACCGCGTTCACGCCACGGCGGTGTCCTTCGATGCGCGGCAGGCCTTGTTCACGGGCCCAACGACCATTGCCATCCATGATGATGGCGATGTGTTTCGGCCTCTCCGCGCACGGGACGTCGGCTAATGCATCGGTTTGCGCCACGTCGGGATTCGACAAGATCAGGTCCTCCAAACGCGAATGGGGCGATTGGGATCGTGGAATTTGATGCCGGGTAGCTTAATTGGCCGCGCCGGCGGCGGTCGTTCGCTCGACTGCGAAAATGGTTTGTTCGCGATCAGGGCCCACCGATACGATTTCTACGGGCCGTCCGACGATTTCGCCGATCCGATCCAGGTAGCTTCTGGCATTTTTCGGCAAATCCTCCAACCGGCGCACCGCAGTGATGTCCTCGTCCCAGCCGGGAAGGGTTTCGTAGATTCCGACGGCCTTACGCAAGTCGTCGACGTGCCCGGGGAAGGCTTCGACCCGCTGGCCGTCGATTTCATAGGCGGTACAAATTTTCAATTCCGGCATCCCGCTGAGCACGTCGAGCAACATGACTGCCAGGGCGTCGACTCCGCTGAGCCTTGCGGTATATCGAGCCGCCACGGCGTCGAACCAGCCGCAACGACGCGGACGCTTGGTGACCGTACCGTATTCGTTGCCAACTTCGCGAATGCGTTGCCCAATTTCGTTGTCTTGTTCGGTAGGAAATGGTCCCCCGCCAACGCGTGTCGTATAGGCCTTCACAATGCCGACGATCCGCTTCATGAATCGGCCCGGAACTCCGGATCCACAACTGATGCCCACGCCCGAGCTATTGCTACTGGTGACGAAGGGGAAGGTTCCGTGATCGAGATCCAACAGGGCTCCTTGGGCTCCCTCGAACAACACTGCTTTGTCGGCATCGACCGCATCGAGCAAATAGGCGGTCGTATCGGTCACATGTGGACGAAGCCGCTCGGCATAGGCCTTGTACTCCTCGAATATTTTGTCGGCGTCCAACGCCTGACCGTTACTCTGACCGGGCAATCCGGCCAACATGGGTCGCTTGTCAGACAGGATCCGCTGGATTTGTTCTTTCAACCCGTCACGATAGAGATCGCCCAAACGAATGGCATGCGAGCGGCCTACTTTGTCGCTGTAGCAAGGGCCGATCCCTCGGTTGGTCGTGCCGATCGACTCGCCGTCGGCCACCGGCGCGTTCACCAATCGCTCCTCTTCCAGATGCCAGGGAAAGATGACGTGCGCCCGGTTGCTGAGCATCAGGTTGTCGCCGATCTGAATCCCGCGCTCAGTCAACTGATCCATCTCGGCGAGGATCGATGGCGGATTGATGACCACTCCGCCGGCCACCACGCACTGCACGTTGGGATACAAGATACCGCTGGGGATGAGCGACAGCTTGTAAGTTTGCCCGCCGGTAACGACCGTATGCCCAGCGTTGGAACCGCCAAGGCTGCGAACGACGATCTCATGATCTTCCGTCAGCAGATCGACAATTTTGCCTTTGGCTTCATCGCCCCATTGCAAACCAATAACACAGGTGCCAGCCACGGAAGTAACCCTCTTCACAGGAAATTGGCCGCCCAGGAATGGACGGCCCACATCGGCTTCCCCCATCCACGGGGTGCCAAACCCATGAAGCATAAACCAGGCACCCGGTCCGTCAACCCTTCGATGCGTTAACCCGGCATCCTGCGGTGGCTAGGGGCGTTTTAGAGCCAAAAAGCAAGAAATGAATCGGCTCACATTTCACAACTTTAGCCACGGATTGGACATCGCTAACCAACCGGAAACTGACGGCAGTATTCGTAGAGGGCCATGGCGGCGGCGGTGGCTACGTTGTGGCTGTCGGGTTGACCGTAGACGGGAATCTCGACCGTGGCGTCTAACATGCGGAGGATGTCGGGGGCCAGCCCTCGGCGTTCGTTGCCCAGCACGAGGACCGTACGCCGGTTCCATTTGAACTCGTAGAGCGAGGTGGAATGCGTCGTCTGCTCCAGCCCCACGAGTTGGTAACCTTCGCGTTGCAGTTTCACTAAGGTCGCGGGCAGCGTGCGGTGAATTTCAAGCTCGACGTATTCCGCACCGTCGCGGGCGATCTTATCGCGAATCTTGGCTGTTCCGCAGCAGATGATCCGTGTTACGCCACAGCAACCGGCCGTGCGGACGATGCGTGAGAGATTCACGTTGCTCCGCATCGGCTCACAGGCAACGATCAATTCTCGAGGTCGCTGCAATACGGTGGGCGGACGATGACGGACTTGCTCGGGCGTGCTCATGACATTCACGCTTTGGAACGTGACCTTGTTCGTCGCGCGGCCTTGATCCACTTGCCCTGCATTTCTAAACCGGCTATTCCAGTTCACCGTCGATGATGGCGTCGAGGATTTCGGTCACGTTGTCCCAGGCATCGCCTTCGTACCCTTTTTCAGCGGCGAACGCGTGGGCGTCTTCGAGTGCTATCTGTCCACGGCGATTAACAGCAACTTCGCGGGCGGCCTTTTTCGACGGCGACTGCTTAGCGATCGTGTACTCCGTGAAGAAGATCGTGCTTAACATCATGCACTCTTCTCGCGACGTCGGCGCGCTGTAGGCGTTGAAGTAGTTGAGTTGCGTGCGGTGTTGCGTTGTACCGAAGATGTGCAGTTGCACTTGATCTCCATCGACTCGCAGACGCCCGAAGAAGAATTCATAATGGTCCTTCAAGATCGGTTCGTCGGAATCTGGCGAATCGACGGCGAGCGTATTCTTGTTGACAGCCACGAAGGTACGAAACGCCTCGGCCGACGGCGATGTGCCCGGCTTGACGAACAACCCGATGCCGCGAACGTCGCGAACCGAGTCTTCCATCAGGGGCGAAAACTCGTGCGATCGTTCTTGATCGTCGTAGGCCCCCACCAAGGCGAACGGCTTGTAATACAGATAGATATTGCCCGTGGCCTCGTCTCGCTGCACGCGCAATTGCAGACTGATATAGTTGCCGTTGACCTTCTTAAGGATGCGGCTCTTGCTCACCGTTGGCAGCGTGGCCTGATCTTCGGCGTTGAGTTGCATCCCATAGGTGAGCGCCCCAAGACGACAGTAGCGGTAGGGAAGGTCGCGTTTTTCGCCTCCGATGGTCACGCTGTACGAGGTTTCTCCCTCGAAGCCGACGACTTGCAGGGGATCGCCCGCGCTAACTTGCACCGCGGCATCGCGGCTTTTTTCGTGTGCGGCGGCCATCGCGGCTTCATCGCGGGGTAGTTTGCGCAGCACCTTGGCGAGCCAGACAGGTTTCTCAGCCTGGGCCGATAGACTGCTCACTACAAGGCAAAACAGCACACATAGGATCAACCTAAATTGCATTGCCAGCACCCTTTCCAGGCATTCCCAGATCACTCACAATCGTTTGTCACCACTGCACATGCCAAGCGGCGAACCGGTGCCATTGTGGACTGCGGCCCGGCTGGTGTCCAGAATACGTAGAGCAGCCATCTCCGGGGGGCTCGCCGAATGCGGTTGTCGCGATTGGCTGCCGGTGGATCGGCTGCCTGCGGCGAAAAGATGAAACATACACTTGAAAGGTGAACAGGCATGGGCATCAATCGTAATCTTCCTTGCGTCCCGTGGTTGAATGGCGCCCTGGGAGTTGCCATCTACTGCGCCTTCGCGGGCTTATCCGTCACAGCCACAGCCGGTGAGCCGGACATCGTCGTTGAGGATGACGACGTGGTGGTTGTTGCGGATGATGAAGGCCTAGTTGTTACAGAAGAGGCAACCGGCACTGCTTGGAAGGCCCTGGCCGTTGAGCCACGCAAGGTGGGCGGAGAAACCGCGTACATTCGACAATCGACCGACGCCTTTGCCGATCCTGACAAGCCGTTGGCGCTCGAGCCCAACTACTACTTTGTGTTGGACGAAGTTCCCTGGACCGCGGCCGGATATCTCGAGCGTGAGGATTTGACCGCCTCGGAAGAGACCATACGGCTTGGTCGTCGCGCACGAAAGCTTTCATTCGCCGACGCGTTTCCGTTGCCTAAGAACATCAATCAGGTCGATGGAGACCTTCACGTTCAGTGGCTCGACATGAAGGTTGGTCCTCTTGCAACGCGTCGCGTGCTGGCCGCTCTGTATGTGCCACAATCCGCGACGCAGGCCGAATTGGCAGTGCTCCGCGCGCGCAGCGACGGCGATGGCTGGAGGGTCGAGAAGATCGCCGCATCGCGATCGATTCCCGCCGAACGCGTCCGAATAGATGTACCAACTAGTAGCTTGCTCGATACCTACAACCCGCCGGACGACTTGGGGGGCGCGAGGGTGTTCTTCAGCAAGATCATCGCGGTGCTCACCCGGTTCGAAGGCCGGTATGCGGTTGAGTTCCACGGCGACACGCTCCGCGATTCGGGCGTTTGTCGCGTGTTGCTCACCGCGGACGACCACCCCTTAGGGCGTCCTGTCGCCATTCGCTTCATTGAACTGCCCATTGCGCGGGAAGACGATCGCGTGGTACCGGCAACGGTGTTGGCGGTGGCCTACGGAAACACAGACGGCGAACGTGCGGCGATTGCCATCGACTATCCACTGGCCAGCACGCCGCTCATGGCCCAGATGCGGCAGCTTTTGTTGCGAGAAAACAAACGCGGCGGCGAAGACGACTCGGAAGACCGGCTTACCAAAATGTTGGGCGTTGACTTGGCCGACGAATTGTCCCGGCGTTTGGTGGATGCCCTGTATTGAAACGTGCGGCAGATAAGAACGTACCAATCACAACCCGACGCGTAAGCGAGGGAACGCAGTGTATTACCGGTTGGTCCCTCGCTCATGCATCCCCTTGGTATATTCTCATTCGCCGCTCGCCTAAGACGGAAATCTAGCGGGTGGCCACCTCGATCGAACCGACGGCAAATCGCGGCCACATCCTGGAATTGTAACACCCCAGGATGGGCCGCAACTTGCGCGATTCGAGCATCTTACTGCGCTGCCCCCTCGCCCGGTTCTCCACTCGTGAGACAACCAGAGCGTCTTAAACCAGCGTCGCCGTGGGTTCGTACGACAGGACGTAGTTCTCGAAACGGATCTTCCGTCGCGGTTCGGGAACTTCGTCGAACAATCCGTCGATAAGCATTTGGAAACGATGCGAGACAACGCGATAGAAATTGTGTTTGCCATCTCGGCGGCAAACCAGCAACCCCGCGCCGCGCAACAGGGCCAAATGATGGCTCACCGCAGGTTGGCTTTGATCGACCAACTCGCATAGCGCGCGAACATGAGCCTCTCCGTAACGTGCCAAGTGAACGAGAATTCGCAATCGGGTTCGGTCGGCCAGCAGCTTGAAGACGCCAGCCATATCTTGCATCAGCGTGTCATGAACATCAGGGAAGTCGGCCCCACCAGCTTCATCGCGGTTCAAATCCGTGATCATCTTCCAACCTCTACCTTTCACATTGCGCGTCGTCGAGTGCATAGCACTTGCCCGACGACCCTGCGCATAGATGCCCCCGGTTTCATTACCGGCAACGACCATTCGCCCGGACAACTACACACGGCGACTTGGGCATCGAGATTCCATCTCGGTTGACTGTCGGTCAAAAGAAGAGAACTCCGTTGCGCATATCGACGGACGTTCCGCGACATCACAACACAACGAATGGTCTAGCTTGTATCCGACTCGACAGTCTCGATGAGCTTTCCTGTCTCGACCCAACCCCACAGAACCACAGAAGGCAGTTCTTTCCGCGTGGAGTCATCTGAAGCGAATGCTTCGTCGCCGTAGATTCTACCGCTTCGACGTGAGAACTTGAAGCACTTAATTCAGCGATTCGAGAAGTTTTCGCGCGTGCCTGCTAGCACTTTTGATGGGTTCTCGTGCCCCCCTTGCAACTCAAATCCATCGATAACCGGTGCGCAAGTTCAGGTTAGCCGCGAGAACGCAATCGCCGGCAGGCAAGCAGTGCGACGGCGCCGACGAGCAGGAGAGTTGCCGTCCCCGGTTCCGGGACAAGTGTCAGCCGCAGCGTCGCATCGGGATCGACGAAATCCTGAAACGGCTGAGATTGACCGTTTAGCCGAAGCTGAAACAGCGAACCGTCGGCCAACATGCCCTCGAGCAGCGCGCCGCCGCGTTGCGAGAGGACGAGCGAGTCTTCAAACTCATCGAGCCCGCTAACGGCGACGCCGTCAATGGTAAATGATTGGCCGAACAGATGAAGGATTGAGCCTGCCAAAGCTGAAAAGCCTCCTTCGACGAGGCCGCCACGGCGGTTGAAGAGGGCACCTGATTCAAGCGTCATGAGAGGGCCGATCTCACCGCCGTCCATTTCAACAATGGCGTCTCGGACGGTAAAAAAAGGGCCCGCCATCCCGCCGCTGATATTTACGGTTGCCCCGCTCTCGGCGACCATAAAGCCGGCGATCTGGCCACCGCTAATGTTGACGACCGAACCACTTCGGGCTTTCAAGCTGATGTCCACGAAGCCGCCCTCGATGTTGACAGTCGCTCCGTCCCGGGCGAGGAATTCCTTGCCGATGGTGCCGCCGATCATGGTCACCGTCGCGCCATCCTCGACCACAAATCTCTTCCCGATGGCACCGGCAGTCATGGTGACGACTGCGCCGGTTTCCGCGCTGCCATCGTCGCCAATCGTGCCACCGGAGATGATGGCCATGCTGCCTTCTTGGACTGCCCGGAATTGGTTGCCAATCGTCCCACCCCGAAGATTCAACTGACTCCCTGAGGTTAGCGTGAAAAGATCGCCGACGGTGCCACCTCGGATATCTAACATACTGTCGAGCCGGGCGTTACTCTGGTCGCCCAGCGTACCACCAGTCATCAGAAGCTCGCCCGTGGTAAGGCTGAGTCGGGAGATGTTGCCACCGTGGACCTCGGCCTTGGCCGACTCCTTGACGCCCAATCCCCTAATGTCGCCGCCACTTACGATTACCAAGCCTCCAACATTGGCTTCGCCGACCGTTCCATTGTTGATCGTTAGCAAGGAGTTTGGAAGCGTGGTGATATCACTCGGCCCTCCTGTGACCGTGCCGAAGTTCCCACCGTTGATTGTAAGATCGGCACCGCCCTTGACTTGGAATCCCTCCACGATCACCCCGCCGTTTACCACGACTGATGAACCGGCCCAGGCCTCGAATCCCTCACCAACCCTGCCGTTTTCGATAACGACTGTCGATCCGGCGAAGGCGTCGGACAATCTTCCAATGCCACCGTCGAGGAGGGTGACCTGTGCTCCTATCGCCTCGAAATTCTGGCCCACGAAGCCTCCATCGACGATGACAGTGCTTCCCGGTCCGGCATTGAAGTTATTGCTCAACACTCCTCCATCTCGGACGGTGACCGTCTGTCCCGAGCGAACTCCCCAGCCACCGAAGTCGGTTGGAACGTCGAGGTTTGCAGGCCCGGGCGGCGCTGCGGCTGTGCGGACCAGTGTTAGGGTGTTGTCTTCGATCTGGTCGCCGTCGGCGGCGCTAAAGAAGAAGGGCGTACCGTCGGCCAGGACACCTGAAAAGAAACCGTCGGCGGGCAGGTTAAAGGAGACGCTATTGCCAATCAGGTTGAGGCCAGTAATGGGGACACTATTGAGTAAGAATTCAGAACCGAATAGCGAGGTGCTCGAGTTCGTGCGGGAATTAAGGCCACCCAGGGTGCCACCTCGAATCGAGGCCGTGCCTCCCGGGAATACTGTCGTGCGCGGACCGGCATCGCCTCCCGTCATGTTGAACACGGAGCTAATTCCCAGAGCGGCCTGAATGTCACCACCAGACATGTCCATCATGCCCTCCGAGATTGTGACGTTACCGTTCATGGTGCCCCCGCTCATATTGATGATGGCGTTTTCTCGCGTGGATAGTCGGCCAGATACTCTGCCTCCAAACATGTTGAATTCAGAGTTTGTCCGGAACACGTTTTGATCCCGAAGCGTACCGCCATCGAAGAGGTTAACGGTAGAGTTGCCACTCGCGGTAAACCCGTTACCAAGAAGCCCTCCGTTGTTTACGTTCAAGATCGTGGTTCCACCAATATTGCTCGGCGCGGGATCGCCCGGCACATTGATGATCGGTTGCGCGAGGGCCGTTGAGACTCCGGCGAGCGACACGGCGAAAAGGATGACCCATGGTTGTAGGCGTGAATTCATGATGGCTCGACTGCCCCTGTTGCGATTGGATTGTCCGAGATCTGATTCGGATGCGTGCTTCACTTCGCTGTGAAAATGCGGTGGATGCTTTCGACAGCTCGCCGTCGCTTTCATGAACCTCGACCCATCCATCATTCGTCGTGCCGGAATCGCCGTCGAATTAGACTAGGCGACAGAAAACCGAAGCGGTCAAAGCATCGGTGGAAGTCGACGGCACGACGAGAGGTCGAAAGAAGGCGTAGAGCGAATTGCTCACGCAGCCGTCACTAGCTCTCTCCAGAAGATTGATGATTTCAAGACATCCAGCTTAGGCACCTGAAGAGACATAGTCAAGTAAAAACCAGCATGGCCTTCGCTTAGTCTCTTGAGTAGATGATATTGGCCCCGGCTGGCTTGGCGAAAGAGCGAAACGGATATGACTGTCTGTTACTTACGCACGAAGAACTATCCTCGTCCCAACCCCACAAGAGCGTGAGGAGTTGTCGAGCGGCGCGAGATTTAGTCGCCAGCACTCAACGGAACCCCGGGGACGACGTTCGTGGTGGGTTGCGGAAGACTGTTGTCGTGAACCAGCAGTTGTCCGTTGCCGACGAAATACGTGTGAAACTCGTCGACGTGCAGGTTGAACGCTTCAACGTCGGTTCCCGCCTCAATCGAGTTCACCTTGGTCGATCCGTTTAGCCCGAAGAGCCGGTAGCCGGAATCGAGGTGTTTGGCCATTCGCCAACCGATTCCGGTGACCCAGAACCGGTGCCCCAGGGTTGCGGTGATGGTCTCGCTGTCGATGGTAACGTTGACCACCGGGCTGGGCGAACGGACTGTTGTTTGTAAGACGGGTCGATAGTCGAGCCTGCCGGAAATCGGGTCTTGGCTTAACACAAGATCTCCGGCCTGAATTTGTTCGATCGGTCTCGGACCGCTTTGCGTCCAGACAGGTGTCCCGGCGGCAAAGCAAGAGCGTCTTCTTCGTTGTTCAGTTACCACCGGATGCGGATCGGCTGAGCCGTAAAGTGGTCCCAGGCGGGAATCGCCGGTTGGATAAAGAACGGCGCCGCCAGAAGAGGTTCTGCGAGGGCGGCTTCTGGAGGAATCGTAAGGACGGGGTGCGTCATAGACGGTTTGGTAGTCGGCAGGTTCGTAAGGCTGTTCGGTTTCGTGGAAACTATAATACTCTCGATTATTGCGCACTGGCTTTTCTGATGGATAGTCAAACTCGTTGTAGTCTTTCCACATCTGCCACCATTTGTTGACATCCGATCCAAAATCCTGCCCAGTAACGATTGCGAGCACTTCCTGGATCTTTTCGTTGCGACGTTGCCTGCTTTCGTTTTGCCGCGCAACCCAACTCTCCGTGCGTTGGACATGAGAATCGGCTTTCCACAAATCGCGGTTGGTGTCGTTATTCATCCAAGCTCGACTTGTTCTTCCAAACTCGAAGCGTGTCGAAGTTAGGTAGTCGCTTGTTCGGACGGTTGACACGTCCTCCTCCTGGCCCTCTTCGTACAATTCTTCCTTGACGATCACGGCACCATCCGGGGCGATGTCCGTGCTAACTGTCAGTTTCAGCGGCGCCGTAAGGCCTGATATTAGCAGCGGCATGTAGTCGGTCTTGGGACGGGAGATCAATGCCTCGGCCGCGCGACGTCGAACATCCGGATAGGGTGACAACACCGCAACCTCGACCAGTTTCACCGTCGCCTCGTGCGCATCCATGTTCGCAAGCGCCATCACGGCGGCTTCGTGCAACTGTGGGATATATTGAGTGACTTCGCTCTCTCCCAGCTTTCTGATAAGACGCCGCTTGTCGCTATACCCGATCTGAACCGCTTCGGTTAAAGCAGGAATCGCAGCCGGATCGGCCACCGCGGCAAGTTCCGCCAGCGCCGCCTTGCGCTCCGTTGCATCTCGGCGTTCGGCGGCCCTCACAAGTCGCTCGACCTTCGACTTGTTTTGGCGGAGTTCCTGCTTGGCTTTCTTCATCTGGGCGACCTGACTCTTTGTATAGAGGCCGCCTTGATAGCGTTCCAAGCCTAATCGCCGCAGCGATTCCACATGATCGGGCTCGGCTTTCAACACCTTGAGCCAGTGCCATCGCTCTTCATTCTCAAGTTCACTCCGTCGGCACCATCGCGCGAGAGCCGCCTGAGAATCCGCACTCGCATTGGACGCTGCTACGAGGCGACGGTACTCTTTCCAGCGACGATCGTTTGAAACAAGCCGATCAACCTCGTCGGTTGATTTCCACTCCCTGTCGAAGCGCACTTGGCCACGATGCCAGTGCGCCAACTCGTTCTCTGAATCGATCTCCAAAGCCTGGCTTAACAGTGCCGCGCGGAGTTCGCTATTGCCGTGTTCGTCAGCCCTTGCAGCTTTCTGAACGAGTATCGTGGCTTCATTGCCCACCTCCTCGGCGTCAGGGCTGATTGCTTGAGCGAATACCCCGCCGCTGGAAGCCATGCAGAAAGCAATTGAGATCGTAAGAACGATGCGACCATTCATGACTCGGCTCCATGCCCAACGTGCGGTGTGAACGATCCGTCATTTATGCAACTCTTATACCGATTCGCTTGACCTCCGTCAGGCTTCGACGTAAGGCGTTTGCCAGGAACGTTCTCAAGCTTCCGCCCAACCCAGGTTCAATTTTGATCACGGGCTCCCAAGCGTTCTCACACTGATGGCGCGATGTCATCACGGTGATGGCGCGGCGAGGGATACCACGGATGGCGTTGTCGTGGGGAGCGAAGCGGGTACGATGGCGTTCGCTCCGGCGATGAATCGTCGCCAGGCCCGACAATTCACCGAACGAGATGTTGATGCTCCCTAACGCACGAAACGTAATCCCCATCGCGATGCTGATGGGGTTATTGGCCGCACTGGTGTGGGCCGTTTCGTTTGGCACGCTGCCGCCGGCGGACTATACGTTTTCCAACAACACCGAAATCAAGACGATTGACCCGGCGATTGTGACGGGGGCCCCCGAGGGGCGCGTGATCCGTGGTTTGTTCGAGGGGCTGGTGAATTGGGATCCCAAAGATCTCCATCCGGTGCCCGGCGTGGCCAAGAGTTGGGAGATATCCGACGATCAACTCACTTACACCTTTAAGATCCGCGAAGAGGCCCTCTGGTCTGACGGCACTGAGATGACCGCGGCCGACTTCATCTATTCGTTTCGCCGGTTCCTCCATCCGAAGACGGCTGCCGAGTACGCCTATCAGTTGTTCTACGTCGATCGTGCGCGCGACTACACCGAAGCCAATATCAAGCTTGGCGACCGCGTCGAGGTTGAACTCCACGAGAAACCCAAGGACGCCTTGCCCGACGCGCATGGAATCACCCTGCACGGCACCTTGGTCGACGTTCAACCACCATTGCCATCCCTTGATGAAAACGGTGAGGAGGAGCACGCGTCTGAGCAAGAGCGGGACATCGTTCGAACCTATACGGTGGAGATCGACGGTCGCCGGCGTTCGTTCCGCAAACTAGGCTCTGCCACCGGGGACACCGCTGCCGACGGAGCGGAAAACTATGCCTGGCTATTGCTCGACTTCGACGAGGTGGCCATTCACGCGATCGAAGAGAGGGAACTAGAAATCAAGCTGGAGAGTCCCACGCACTATTTCCTCAGCTTGCTAGGGTTCTATCCTTTGTTTCCCGTCAATCAAACGTGTGTCGAGTCGTTCCCGTTTCCGGCATGGACCAAGCCAGAGAATCTTGTTTGTAACGGTCCGTTTCTTCTCGAAAGCCGACGTATTCGCGACCGTATTCGGATGGTGAAGAACCCGCGGTACTGGAATCGCGACAACGTCCACTTCAACATCGTCGATATCTTGGCGATTCAGTCGGAGACCACCGCGCTGAACATGTACCTGACTGGTCAGGTAGATCGAGTAACGCAGGTTCCCGCGACGGTCACACCCGAATTGCTGGCTCAGGACCGTCCTGACTTTAAGCCAACCGCGTTCTTCGGCACCTATTACTACCGCTGCAACACAACGCGCCCGCCGTTGGATAATCCGCTGGTCCGCAAGGCACTCAGCATGGCGATCGATCGACGCGAGATCGTGGAGAAAGTGACCAAGGCCGGTCAGAAACCGTCGCTAAGTTTTGTTCCACCGGGAGTTCAAGGTTACACCCGGGCTACCTGCGACGGGTTCAATCCTAAAGAGGCACGACGGTTGTTGGCCGAAGCCGGATACGCGGACGGTCGAGGTTTCTCGGCGACCTTTCAGATTATGTACAACACGAACGAGGTTCATAAGGCGGTTGCCGAGTTGATTCAATCGCAGTGGAAGCAGCATTTGGGCATCGACGTCAAGCTTCAGAATCAAGAATGGGCGGTCTTTCTAAGCAACTCGAGGCAGATGGAATATTGGGTAGCACGTGCTGCGTGGATTGGTGATTATCTCGACCCCAATACGTTTTTGGACATGTTTGTTACCGATGGGGCCAACAATCAGAGCGGTTGGTCGAACAAGGAATACGATCGTTTGATCGAAGCAGCCGCACGAGAACGTGACGCAGCCAAGCGGCTGCAATTGCTGCACGATGCCGAGCGGATCTTAATGGACGAGCTGCCGGTGATTCCCATCTACAACTATGTTACAACCGGCATGGTTCGCCCCTATCTCAAGGGTTACTATCCCAATGTGCAAGACGTGCATCCGTATGTCGGTATGAAGATCGATCAGGAAGAAAAGCAACGCATCTTTGAAGCAGAGGGGCTGCGGTGACGAGTTTTCTTCTGCGCCGACTTATCTGGATGGTAATCACGCTGTGGGTTGTCTTCACGGTTTCCTTCTTCTTGATGCGATCCGTGCCCGGGGGACCACTCGATGGCGAACGGGCGTTGGAACCCGAGATTGAAGCGAACATCAAGGCTCGCTATCACCTCGACGAGCCGTTGTTGCAGCAGTATGGCCGAGAGTTGTGGAACTTCGCACGGCTCGATTTGGGACACAGCTTCAAACTGGCCGACTTCACCGTAAGCGAGATCATCGCACAGGGCTTTCCTATCTCTGCCAGCCTTGGGCTGGTGGCGCTGTTCGTGGCGCTAAGCATGGGGCTCACGGCAGGAATTGTTTCCGCCGTGCAGCGCCAGACCGTGCTCGATATCGGATTGATGTCGATCGCCACGATTGGCATCGCGCTTCCTAACTTTGTGATTGCCGGCATCCTGATCATTCTGTTTGTCTTTCTCTGGCCACTATTCCCTGCCGCCGGATGGGGCAGCTTCAGCCAACTTGTTTTGCCGGGGTTTTGTCTCGGAGCCCCCTATGCCGCTTACATCGCCCGCCTGATTCGCAAGCGGATACTCGCGGTGCT
>CAZNXE010000057.1:9770-24103 GCA_964576465.1 uncultured Planctomycetaceae bacterium | reverse complement strand
TTTGTTCGGCCTGCGATGTCCGCCCTGCCTGTTGGTGGCGTCGGGCACCTACGAGCTTCTGGCGAAGTGACGCCATTGAAAGTATCCACCTACAAAGAATTGATCATTTTTGATGAGGTTCCCAAACGGGCGCTATATCGGCATACGGTGGGCATCGCCTGTCGTTAAAACCATCACAACCATGGTCTTCAAAAAGACCGTACGACTCGAGTCCAATCGTCGAGAAAAATGATGGGGGCTGCGACAATCTTCCGCCGTGATGCGGGCGTGTTCATGACAGCCATGCATGCAACATCGAACACCGAGCGCATTTCAAGACTCGTTCTGCTCCGCTTCGGTAGCCGAAAGGGGGACGATGGAGTGACCAATTGAGGTATGCGTGCTTTTTACTGCTTGCTGAGCACGTTGTTGGCCGATGAAGTCTTAAGATTGCCCGTGACGTACGAGTCTAGGAAGACAGGGCAGTCTGTGCGGCGAATACCGTTGCTGTCGATGTTTGGGCGTGCCGTGCAATGGCGCCGTCGAAGACTTCGAAATCAATACGCGGAATTGCTGTAGCCAAGGAAGGTAAAGGGCTTTCGCCATGAAGCTTGAAACCACGCGGTTCGGATCGGTGAGTGTGGAGACGGATGACATTCTCACATTTGTTGGGGGAATTCTCGGTCTCGAAGACTGCCACCACTGGGTACTACTGGCCGATGTTCGCAATTCCGCTTTAGGATGGTTGCAGTCGATCAACCGTCCGGAAGTGGCGTTGGCTGTTGTGAGTCCCCGCCGATTTGTATCCGACTATCAATTGCGTGTGATGCGTGAGGAGCTAGAACCACTACGGCTGGGCAAGATCGAAGATGCCCATGTGCTGGTAATCGCTTCAAAGAACGAACAAGCCATTACGCTCAACCTCAAAGCTCCGCTGGTGATCAATCTCGATCGCCGCCTGGGTCGTCAGGTCGTGCATTCTGGCAACCAGCCCTTGCAATACGAGTTAGAGCCAGCACGCTCCACGCTGAAGATGAGCGCCTAAAGCTGTTTGGGTTCCGGGTGTAATTCCCCGTCACCTCCCCCCCGAAATACCCTGCCAACACATACCCACCGCACGCGTAGCCTGCTCTCCTGAGCATCACCGGCACAATGCCGTAACGGTTGCTGCGTTGAACCCACCGTAAACCCGCAAAACCGCACTGCCCCTTGGGCTGGTGATCGGTCCTGCCTGCCACAGCTAGGAAGGAGCCCGCGATGTTGGTCCTGTCGAGACAACGCGACGAGAGCATCGTCATCGGCGACAACATTGTCGTGACGATCGTCGACATTCGCGGGGACAAGGTGCGGTTGGGGATCGACGCTCCCACTGAAATACCTGTGCATCGCCAGGAGGTGTACGACGCTATTCAACGCGAGAATCGTCGTGCGAGCCAAATGACGCCTGATGATGCGGCCAACATCGAAAAGCCAAGGCCAGGTCGACCGAAGAAGGGCACCTAAATTCAGGGTACCCATCAGCCCCAAGAACCGGTCGTAGCGATGATTCCGGTGGCTTCTTCAGTCCCTTGCTGGATAGACAGATGCAAACTTCTGGTGCTGAAGGAGTTATGGCACTTGTGTCCGCAAGGGACGTTCAGCATGAAATCTTCGCATTTCCACAAAAGCCCTCACATTACCTAAAGCAACTAATCAACCAGGTCGATGAGTGAGTAAGACGTGGCTATAGCTGGCAGTGCGCCCTCAGCGCTGTTGGTCTTGGCTGCGACATCCCGACGGCGATGGCGACAGTCGTTTTCGTTACGTCGGCACCACTGGCAAATCGGTGCGTGGAGGACGGCGGTCCTTGCGCACTGGCATCGCTGATGGTGTAAGGGGGTACCGAATTTTCCAATCAACAAGAGTGTTAAGCGTTCCTTTTTCGCAAGAAGGCACGTGTCCAAGCTAGTCCGGCAACTTCGGCTCCCCGTGGCCTGGTCCGGCTTGAAACTACAAACGAAGGGGTTCTGAGAATGACGCGGATTAATACGAATGTGAGTTCGCTGGTTGCCCAGAAGACTCTGGCCCGGTCGAACGCCGATCTGCAAACTTCGCTGACTCGTTTGAGCACGGGTTTGCGAATCAACTCCGGCAAAGATGATCCGGCCGGTTTGATCGCTAGTGAAGTGTTGCGAAGTGACATCTTGAGTGTTGAACGGGCGATTACGAACAGCGAACGGGCCAATCAACTGATTGCCACCGCTGACAGTGCCCTGGGTCAGGTCAGTTCTCTATTGAACGACATCCGCGGTTTGGTCTCTGAAGCGGCCAACTCGGGTGCCCTCAGCACCGAGCAGATTGAAGCCAACCAGTTGCAGGTCGATTCCTCGTTGGAAGCCATCGACCGTATCGCTCAGATCACGTCGTTCCAGGGTCGTCGACTCCTCGACGGTAGCCTCGACTTCGTGACCAACGGCGTCGACGACGCCCAGATCCAGGATCTGAAAATCGATCAAGCCAACTTTGGAGCCCTGGCATCGATCGGCGTATCGATCAATGTCGTAGCCCAAGCCACCAAGGCCGAGTTGAACTACGGCTTTGGCGCCATCGCCGAAGACATCGTGTTGGAACTCGGCGGTCGTAATGGGTCCGAAGCCTTTAACTTTGCTTCCGGCAGTACGATTGCCGACATCGCCGCGGCGGTGAACCTGGTTTCCGACGCCACGGGTGTGAATGCCCAGTTGCAGCAAGAAGCGACCAACGGTTCAGTTACCGTTTCCAGCTTCGGGCTCGACAACGACATCGTGCTCACGGCCACGGCTGCCGGGTTTGACGAGGGGAATATCCGCGTCAAATTCAGCACCTCGGCCACTCCGGGTGGTTCGCTTAGCGCAACCTACACGCAGGGTACTGCCGAGAGCGATCCTGATACGTTGAATATTCAACTGGCCACGCAGGCTTATGTTGCCGCCACCGGTACCTTTGATCGGGCTGGCAACAATAACGAATTCTCGTTGACCGCCAACGTTGCCGGAACGAACTTTGAAGGTGTCGAAATCGTTTTTGTCGACTCCGTCACGGCAACGAACGAGACGTTTGTTTACGATCCTGCGCAAGGCGCCAACGGCCGATTGACGGTCAATGTCGAGGCGGGCGTAACCGACGTTGCCGACCTTGTCACCGCGCTAGCTGCAAGTGGAAATGCCGCAGCCAACGCCTTGTTCACGCTGACGCCTGATGCGGACAGCGACAATTCGGGTACGGTGGATGCTGCAACCTACGGCACATTGAGCGGCGGAATCGATGGTGGTGCAGTGACGTCGACTGCTGATGACGTGATTGCTCTGATTAACACCACGTCGAGCGTCAATCAGTTCCTTACCTCCGCCTTGGGCGCAGGCAACGACGGCAACGATACCGTCACGGCCTTCCAAGAGTCGGTCTCCTTCGGTCAGGCCGAAGCCAATACCAGACTTCAGTTCCTGGGAGCACTTGGCTCACAGAATGTCCGCTTCGTCGCCACCGCTGGCCAGTCGCTGAGTGTTGATACGACGACTGACCCCGAGGTGCTTGGTTTTGCTAGTGTGACGACGCAGGCTTTGGAATCCAACGCGAGCCTGACGTTTACGGCCCGTACCAAGGGTGAAGCGTTCGACGACATCACCATCCGCTTTACCAATGGCGGAACCGATACGGTGGTCTTCGATCCTGAAGGCAAAGAGCTAGTCTTCGACATCACCCAGGGCACGTCGACAGCTGCCAACATCAAGACGATCTTGGACGGCGACGCCTATGCCAGCCAGTTCTTCACCGTTGCTCAGACGGGCAACAGCGATGGTTCGGGAACGATCGAGGCGGCTGATGATGCCGTGGCGAATCGTGCCACGACCTCTGGTGGTGTGGTCAACGAGGGTACGGTCATCGTTAACTTGGCCACCGATTCCAACGGTTTGGTTCAAACCACGGCCAACGACCTGATCGCCTTCTTAGACGCCACCGCCAATTCCGCCCTCAGCAGTTTGGGCATCAGCGTCGCCAATGCCGAAGGCAGTGATGGTAGCGGGTTACTGGCGGCCACGACCTCCGACTTGGTCTTCGCCACGGCTGGTTCAGACATCCAGCCGGCCCAATCGAGTGTGACCATCGACGCCATCAATGGTCGAAATGCTCGACTTACCTTCACGGCTGTTCAGTCGGGTACCGCCTTCGACGGCGTTCAGGTAATCTTCGAAGGCACGGCGACCGCGGGTAACGAAACGGTCATCTACGACGAAGGACTCAAGACCCTCACCTTCGGGATTGAGTCTGGAGTTTCGACCGCCACGGCGCTGACCACGTTGTTGAACACCGACGCCACGGCCAACCAGTTCTTTACGGCCACCAACGTCGATACGGGTACCACGAACGAGACGTTGACAGCGTTCGACGGTGGCGTCACCTCTGGTGGCGAAGCCGAAACGGGTACGCTCGACGGTGTTTCCTTGACAGGCAATTCCGACCTGACCGACACGGGACTGACCTTCGTCTCTTCGACGTTCGGTTCGGACTCGTTCGTGTCGATCAAGGTGCTCAACAGTGGCAGCTTCGGCTTAACGAATTCCGATGGCTCTGTAAGTACATCGGGTCGAAGCGAAGGCACGGACGTCGACGCCCGAATCAACGGTATTCAGGCCGTTGGCAAGGGCCTGCGAGCGTCGATCAACACGACGGCGTTGGATCTGTCGTTCAACGTTTCGGGAACCGTCACGTCCGGCTCGACACTCACCTTCTCGATTACCGGTGGTGGAGCCCAGTTCCAGCTCGGTCCCGATATTGTGTCGAACCAGCAGGCCCGGCTCGGCATTCGTGCCGTGAGCACGGCCCGCTTGGGTGGTGTTGCCGGCAAGCTCTTCGAGCTTCGCTCCGGGGGTGCTAAGTCCCTGGCGTCCAATCCGAACGGTGCCGCATCGGTGATCGAAGAAGTCATCACTCAGGTGACGCAGCTTCGTGGCCGGCTCGGTGCTTTCCAGCGTACGACGCTTGAGACGAACATCTTCGCGCTCAACGACACGCTGGAATCCTTGACCGACGCCCAGAGCTCGATTCGCGATGCCGATTTCGCGAAAGAAAGCTCGGCCTTGACTCGGGCCCAGATTCTGGTCCAGTCTGGCACGTCGGTGTTGGCCATTGCCAACCAAAACCCGCAGAACGTCTTGGCCCTACTCAGGTAGGATCAGACCTCTCGGTTTATATAGAAGCCGCCGGCGCTCGCAAATATTGCGGGGGTCGGCGGCTTTTTTCGTGGGGCTCACCCAGAAACTCAAGATCGATAGCATGACCGTCAGTTTACCGAATCGTTAAAGTTTGCCACGGCGATTCGCCGAATGAAGGACGATGTGTGACGGCCTGCGCGGCGAAATTGCCCGCGGATTCAGCGTGCCAGCAGCGCGTGTGAAGTAGAGTTGATTGGCCCCGTGCGCGGCCGTTTTCACACCGAGACAAGAAACAACGTATTGGCCACGTTGCCACGCCTGACGGAAAAAAACCATGGGCAGTATTACACCCAATGTCGGCTTGATCACCGGCATTCCAATTCAGAAAACGATCGATCAATTGATCGCCGTGCAGTCGCGACCGCGCGATTTGCTGGCACTGTTGGGCAAAAAGGTCGAGGCCGAGCAGATTGCGATCACGGCCATCTCGGCATCGCTGCTGAGCTTTCAATTTCAGGCCATCAACGTCGGAAAATCCGACCAGTTTTCGCAGACAAGCGTGACCAGCAGCAATGCCTCATTGCTGTCGGTTACGTCAACCGGCAATCCGTCGCTGGGAAGTTTCCAATTCACGCCGCTGCAAACCGCGCAGAGCCAGCAGTTGCTGAGTTCCGGTTTGGCAAGCGACACGGAGGCCCTAGGGGGCGGCTCGTTCTCGTTCCGTTTTGGCGGCTATATCGACAGCGATACCGATCTTGAAATTCTCAATGCCGGAGCCGGGGTCGAGCGAGGACGAATTCGGATTACCGACCGCAGTGGGGCAAGCGCCGAAATCGATCTACGATTCGTGCGTACGGTGGATGACGTTCTCAAAGAGGTCAACAAAGCCGCCGGAATCAACGTCAAACTCGAAGTCCGGGGAGACCGGTTCGTCCTGACCGATGGCACAGGAGACTCAGGCAATCTTCGCGTTCAAGAACTCTCCGGCTCAACGGCTGCGTCGTTGGGGCTCGGCGGGGTCAACATCGCAGCCGACGAGGTCGTTGGACAAGACGTCTTCCAACTGTTCGACCAACTCAATCTCGACCTGCTGAACGACGGCAATGGCGTGCGATTCGACGACGCATTGCCCGAACTCGAAATCAACTTTCGCGATGGCAGCACGCCGCTCATCATCGACTTCCGTAAACTCGGAAACCAAGGCACCCAAGCCACGGCCACCACCACCGCGGTGAACGGCACCGATGCCGAGGTCGAATTCACGGCCAACACCGCCGGCCTCGACTTGAATGGCGTGACGATCATTTTTCAAGATGACCCATCCGTAACGGCCGGGTCGGAGACGGTGTTCTACGACGAAAACACCCAGACGCTAACGTTCAAGATCGACGAAGGTAACACAACCGCGAACAACATCATCGATGCGCTCAACGACGATGAAACAGCCAATGCCGTGTTCACCGCGGCGACACCATCGGGTGGCGCGGGCACGGGGTTGATCGATGCCACGGACTCGGCACTCACCGCCGGCGGAATCGATCCCATTCCCAATGGCGACGAACAAACGCTGGGCGATGTATTGGCGACGCTGAACGCTGCTGATCCAGCCCGGCTATCAGCTCAAATTTCGGCCGACGGCGAACGGATCGAGATTACTGATCTAACCTCCGACACCGGCGGCACCTTCAGCGTCACGGCCCTGTTTGGCACACTGGCTGCCGCGGATCTCGGAATCGACGGCGCTGCGGTGGGAGATACGTTGACCGGAGAACGTATCTTCAGTGGCCTCAACACAACGTTACTACGTAACCTGAATGGCCTCAGCGGAATCAGCGATCTTGGTCTATTGTCGCTGACCGACCGATCAGGGGCTGCGACCACAATCGACCTGGCAAGTGTTGATACGTTGCAAGGCGTCATCGACGCGATCAACAGCGCCGGAGTCGGCATTCGCGCCGAAGTGAACGATGCTCGTAACGGTATTCGGCTAGAAGACACCACCGGCTCGACGACAAGCAACTTGATCGTTGCCAACGGGGACGTCGACAAAAACACTGCCGACAAGCTGGGCATTGCAATTGATGACGCCGTCGATGACATCAACAGCGGTTCGCTTAGCCGTCGTGTGATTAGCGAGAACACGCGTCTCGACAGCCTCAACGGTGGCCGCGGTATCAATCGGGGGCGGTTTCAAGTCACCGATACCAATGGCTCTTCCGGCACAGTTGACTTGCAGGCCAACTCTTCGATCGAAACAATCGGCGATCTCATTCGTCAGATCGACCTGCTGGGCTTAGGGCTCGACGTTCGCGTGAATGATGCGGGCGACGGGATTGTGCTCATCGATACGGTCGAAGGTGGCGGCATTTTTCAGGTGTCCGATGTCTCGGGTACGACTGCCAAAGACCTGCAACTAACGTCGGCTGCCAAAACGGTTCAGATCAACGGCGAAGACAAGGTCGTCATCGACGGATCGACAACCTTCACCATCACGTTGGGTGCCGACGAATCGCTCGATGACCTGATCGAACAGATCAACGACATCGGGGCAGGGGTCACGGCCTCGAAATTCTCCGATGGATCGACGCTCACACCGTTTCGTCTATCGCTTCTGAGCCAACAGGCGGGCGCATCGGGAGCGCTGCTGGTCGACTCATCGGGGCTCGGGTTCACGGTTCAAGAAACGGCGGCCGCGCAAGACGCCCTACTGCTGTTTGGCACCACCGACGTCAGTGGGGCCGGCATTGTCGCCTCGTCGTCCACGGGCACATTCAATAACGTCTTGCCAGGTGTTTCCGTCACCATCACCGGGGTGTCTGAAGATCCCGTCACGATCAACGTACAGAAAACAAGCTCCAGCCTCACCGCTGGGATCATTGCACTGGTCAACACGTTCAACACGCTGCGAGATCAAATCGACAGCCTTACGGCGTTTGATGATGTGGAACTGAAAGCCGGACTACTGCTGGGCGATGGCAATATATTGCGGGTTGAGACCGATTTGGCGAACCTGCTCTCCGGACGCTTCTTTGGTGTTGGGTCGATTCAATCACTCAAGGCCGTGGGAATCGATCTTGATGGCGATGGGCAACTCGCTTTCGACCAGACGGTATTCGATGCTGCTTTGGCAGCCGACCCCGAGGGTGTTGAGGAGTTCTTCACGAAGGCTAATGTTGGCTTCTCCGACAAACTCACGAACCTGATCAAGACCCTTGCCGGCGAGGAAACTTCGCTGCTCTCCAATCGCATCGATTCGTTGGGGACGCGGCTCGATGATATCAATCGCCGCATCGAATTCATGGAAGAGCGTCTCGAAAAATCTCGTGAACTGCTGCTCAACAGCTTCAATCAATTGGAATTGGCCATTGCCAAGCAGCAAGCCAACCTGTCGGCACTGGGGGCCCTGCAAATCATTCCGCCACTCACGTGACCCAGAACGAAGTAATTCATAAGACCAACGCGTGTGAAGAACACGGAAGTACCTAAGGAGAGCAAAGATGGAATCGGCACGCGATGAGTACTTGGTTACCCAGGTGATGACGGCCACGCCACAAAAATTGCAACTCATGCTACTCGACGCCGCGATTCGCTCGGTGCGTCAGGCCCAAAATCACTGGCAACACCAGCGCGACGAAGAGGCCGGTGAGTGCCTTCTGAAAAGCCAACAGATTGTTACACAGCTCATCGCCGGGCTCAATCAGGAGCAGCAGCCAGAACTTGTCCGGCAGGTTGCCGGGATTTACATGTTCATCTTTCGCGCGTTGGTCTTTGCCCATCTTCGCAGGGATGAAGACCAGTTGAGTGACGCCCTGAAAATTCTGGTGAGCGAGCGAGAAACTTGGCAGATGGTTTGCGAGCAGAACCCGGGACGCATTGGTAAATCGGATGAGAACACCGAACGCTCCGCACCGCCCCCTCCCATGAAGTCTCAAGGGATCGATTCAAAGGCGGCGGCCCGATCCCTTCCGCCCACCTACGGAGCCGGTTTCGATTCGTCCGGCTCAGCGGATAGCTTCACGTCGTTTGAAGCGTAAGAGCTGCTAGAACGAGACTCCCCGCGAGGGTGGCTCGCCCTACCGGTGCTTCATCAAGGTCGCTTGACCATCCGTGCCCAACCCTGGACACTGGGCGGACGGTGAGTTCGTCGGGCACCCTCTTTGAGTGTTCGTTCGGCGGCAGATTGACGGAAGCTGTTGCATGGCCGATCCGTCTTGCGGTTTTCCCATCAGAGACGTGGCCGCAGCTCGTTTGTCGCTGCGTGGTGCCGTTCGATGGACGTGCGCGGCACGAGACATACAGCCTTGAAGTTGGTCCAGATTATTTCGTCAAATATGAGATCGCACAGTGGGAGGCGGCATTCGTGAGTACAACTAAGCATCTCATTCGCGTTGGGCACAGCCCCGATCCAGACGACGCGTTTATGTTCCATGCGTTGGCCAATGACAAGATCGACACCGGGGATTACGAGTTTCGCCACGAACTGGTGGATATCGAGACGCTCAACCGTCGGGCATTCGATGCCGACTTGGAGCTAACAGCCGTTAGCTTGCACGGCTATGCCCATCTGACCGATCACTACGCTCTGTGTGCCTGTGGGTCCAGCATGGGCGATGGTTACGGCCCGATGGTTGTTGCCAAAACGCCGCTGACTGCCGATGAGCTACGCGACAAAGTGATCGCCGTGCCCGGCACCCTGACGACGGCCTATTTGGCGCTCCGCCTGTATCTCCAGCACGATTTCAAGTATGAGATTGTGCCCTTCGATGAGATCATCGATGCGGTGGAAGCCGGCTCGTACGAAGGGCAGCCCATCGAAGCGGGTCTTATCATCCACGAAGGACAACTCACTTACGGCGATCGCAATCTGAAGCTCGTCGTCGACACCGGTGCATGGTGGCTCGAATCCACAGGGCTGCCCCTGCCGCTTGGCGCCAACGCCATCCGCAAAGATCTTGGCGCCGCGGTGATGACCGAAGTCACCCGACTCTTGAAGGAGAGCATCCGCTACGCCCTGGAACACCGAGAAGAAGCCCTGAAGTACGCCGAGCAGTTCGGACGCGATCTCGACCACGAGCGCTCCGATCGATTCGTCGGCATGTACGTCAACGACTGGACACTCGATTTCGGCCCCCGCGGACGAGAAGCCGTCTCGCTACTGCTGCGTCGTGGTCACGAAGCCGGCATCATCCCCAAGCTCATCGAACCAGAATTCATCGACTAGAGTTGCGTCACACCCAAGAAATCGGGTGCCACTGCTGGCTTGTCCAGCAGTGCCAACGAGTTGCGACACATCACACCCGAAAATTTGGCTGTGACAAAGCACTAGAGCGGATGCTCAGCGATCTCAGAATTTATCGCCAGGCGTGCATGACGATGCGGCCGTAGGTGCCTGGTGTTGCACCGATGTTTGAATAGGGTGCCGGCGATTCGGAGACGACTTGCGTATGTGGGAAACCGGCAGTTTCCAACATCGCCTTCAACGCCGCCTTGTTTGGCCCACACCAGTTCGTTTTGTCACGAGCAAGCTCGTCTCGGGGATAGAAGGCGATGGCGGGCCGGTCGATATCTAGCAAGTCGGTATGTGTCTCGATAATCAGCCTGTCGGTGGTGACCGAAGCGACTCGATGCAGAACCGCCATGGGATCGCTCTGGTGGTACAACACGCCCAAGAACAACACCAGATCGAAGGTACCCAAGGCCTGCGGCGAGAGGTCCATCACGTCGATGTCCACGGCCTCGACGCGCGAATCGAGCGTGCGATGGGCGAAGTCGAAACCAGCTTTGCTGATCGCTGGGGCCGACCACACGTAATGATCGGCGGCAACCACCCGAGCGGCTCCACGGCGCTCGGCTTCAAATGAGAAGAACCCATCCCAGGCGCCGATATCCAAGACGCTCTGCCCCGTGAGATCCTCGGGCAATGCGATGGTTGCCAACTTCTCGGCACTTGCATCTTTCCCAGGCGTTGTGGTGTCAGAACCCAGCGGGATTCTATGAAACCAGTCAATCGCATTCATCTCAGCAAGATCGATCGGCGGCATCATTAGAGTCATGCATGCGCTCCCATCTACAACACCCAATTACATTCGCGGCTTCAAGATCACAGTGGCGAGTGGGGGCAAGGTGATTTCTAATGACTGAGGGCGGTCGTGCCAGGGGATGGTTTCGGCAGCTATTCCGGCGCCGTTGCCAAGATTGCTGCCGCCGTAGTAGGTCGAATCGCTGTTGAAGATCTCTTCATACCAGCCCATTTGCGGCACGCCCACGCGGTACTCGGTTCGCGGCTCTGGCGTGAAGTTGCATGAGATGAGAAGGAAATCGTTGGGATCTTTACCTCGACGGATGTAGCTCAGCACGCTGTCCTTGTGGTTGTGGCAATCGACCCACTCGAAGCCTTGGCTATCGAAATCGACCTCATGCAGCGCAGGTTCACGTTGGTACAACCTGTTCAGGTCTGCCACCATCTTCTTTAGTCCCTGATGCGACTCCCACTGCATTAAGTCCCATTGCAGGCTGCCGTCGTGGTTCCATTCGTTCCATTGGCCGAAGTCGTCGCCCATGAACAGCAGCTTCTTGCCAGGGTGCGTCCACATATAGCCATACAGCAGCCGTAGATTGGCAAACTTTTGCCACAGGTCGCCGGGGATTTGGTCCAGCAACGATCCCTTGCCATGCACCACCTCATCGTGCGACAGGGCCAGCACGAAGTTCTCGGTGAACGCGTAGATGAGGCTGAACGTTAGCTCGTCGTGGTGATACTGACGATGGATCGGCTCGTGCTTCATGTAGCTGAGCGTGTCGTTCATCCAGCCCATGTTCCACTTCAGGCTGAAGCCCAGCCCGCCAACATAGGTGGGCCGTGACACGCCGGTCCACGACGTCGATTCCTCGGCGACCGTTAACACGCCGGGGTACTGAAGATGGACTTCTTCGTTGAACCTCTTGAGGAAGTCGACCGCTTCGAGGTTCTCGCGACCGCCATACTTGTTCGGAACCCAGTCGCCCTCTTCTCGGCTGTAATCGCGGTACAACATCGAAGCCACCGCGTCGACACGCAGCCCGTCGATGTGGTACTTATCGAGCCAAAACAGCGCGTTGGAAATGAGGAAGTTGCAGACCTCGTGACGCCCGTAATTGAAGATCAGCGTTCCCCAATCGCGATGTTCGCCTTGCCTGGGGTCTTCGTGTTCGTAGAGGCTCGTGCCGTCGAATTGCCGCAGACCGTGATCGTCGCGAGGAAAGTGACCGGGAACCCAATCGATGAGGACGCCAATGCCGTTGTTGTGGCAATGGTCGATGAAGTACATGAAGTCTTCCGGCGATCCATGGCGGCTGGTGGGGGCGAAGTAGCCGACTGGCTGATACCCCCAGCTTCCGCTGAAGGGATGTTCGTTGATCGGCATCAACTCAAGATGCGTGTAGCCCATCTCCTGGCAATAGTCGACCAACTGATGGGCCAGTTCGCGGTAGCCAAGCCACTGGGTGCCATCGTCACCGCCACGACGCCAACTTCCCAGATGCACTTCGTAGAACGACATGGGACGGTCTAGTCCCTGGGTCTTCTCACGCTGCGACATCCAGGTGCCGTCGTTCCATTGATACTGGTCAAGCCGGGCAACTTTGGATGCGGTTCGTGGAGGCAATTCGGCGGCGAATCCAAACGGATCCGACTTTTCCACCGTCTTACCACCATGGCGAACTTGAAACTTGTAGTTCGCTCCCTCCCCAATGTCGGGCACGAACAGCTCCCAAAACCCGCTGGGAATATGCTTCCGCATCGGGTGACGGCGGCCATCCCAATCGTTGAAATCGCCGATGACGCTCACGCCATTGGCATTGGGGGCCCAGAGGGCGAAATTAACACCCTCGACTCCATCGATGGTTCGCTGGTGGGCGCCCAGCCGCTGGTAGCTCTGCCAATGAGTTCCCTCGGACAGCAGATGCAAGTCGTAGTCGGAGAGGAGCCAGGGAAACGCGTAGGGGTCGTGCATGGTGTGATGTGTGCCGGCTTCGTCGGTTACTTGGAGTCGATAGGATGCTGGTGGCTGATCGTCGACAATCGGGCAAATCGCTTCGTACAATCCGGCCGGATGGATCTTTCGCATCGGACGCTTAGGCCCACCGTGGGCAGCGTCAACGACCCACGCTTGGCTGGATTGCGGGAAGTAACCCCGGATCGCCATGGCGCGGCGACCCCCTTCAGTTACTTCGTGAGGTCCAAGTACTTCAAATGGATTCTCGTGTTGGCCTTCGACCAGTCGCTGTATTGTTTCCAGCGGGACGCTTGTGCGCACCGAGACCTCCTTGTTGTCGATTCCTGAGTTGCGTTGAATGTCTATTCTCACGGTGTAGGTACGGTGTCGTCTAGTGGCTGTTGCGGAACAGCGTAGCGATGCTTACGGCTCGTCTGAGGCTAAATTCGGGCCCTAGAGCCCCATCGCGAAAGCTCGACCCAAGGCCGCTAACCACCGTTTTGCCCCGTGCGAATTGCCGGATGCGGAGGTCGGTAATGGGCCCCTATCCGTCGAATTCCCCGCGGTACGGGCCATGGAGGACCTCCATGACCGACGCACCGCGCGGTTGCTCGAATGCTCTGCTGTTGGACTCTTGGCGGCGATTTCCAGTTTCCGACGCGGGCCGATTCGCCGTGTGGTAGCCGGGGCTGAAGTGCTGTGCGGAAGGTCGATACGGTAGCGGCGGAACTCCACCCGGTGGATTTGCAGAACATGATCCAACCGCTGCCACAGGTCGGCGTTCTTAATCGGCACCCACTGTCCATACCGTTCCCACATCCAGTCGCTGGCTTTCCATTCCTGAAGACCATATCGCACGCCGCGCTGCACATAAGTTCCCGCCGAACAAACGGTCACGCGTGACGGTTGGTCCAGTGCTTCCAGCCCACGGACAATCGTTAGCAACTCCAGCCGCTCGCCACGTGCCTCCGGCTCTCGGTCGGCCGCTTCGAGACGTCTCGAACCATCCGTCGATTGCAGCGAGAATCGCCAGCCGCCGGTGCGCCGTTGACGGTCAATCTGCGAGAAGAGCACGAAACGCGGAGTCGGTGTACCAGCCATCGTCGATCCAACCATTGAGGGGTCGCGTCGTTACAAACGGATATTGGATACCGCTGAGGCTCGAAACGTCCTGGCAAGCCACCACTTGGTAGCAATGACAGCTTGGCAA
>CAZNXE010000057.1:0-9732 GCA_964576465.1 uncultured Planctomycetaceae bacterium | reverse complement strand
ATTTTCCCCAAAACCTTGAGATGGCGAATCTGCCAGCAGTCTGTCTTGTTAGAATTCGGGGCACCCAGCGGCTTTGCTACAACTACTGCCACAGCCGTTTCTCCCGGGAATCGCTCCGCCACGTGGTTCCGAAACCAGGGCGGTACGTGCAGCGCATCGAAGAAGCGTGACTCGATGTAAACAACTCCTCACACAACGCCCAAACAAAACTCAAGGGAACCGAACGACCATGGCCAAGAAGAAAATCCTGATGCTGGTTGGCGACTACACGGAAGATTACGAGGTGATGGTTCCTTTTCAAATGCTCTTGATGGTTGGGCACGAAGTGCATGTCGTGTGCCCTGAAAAGTCGGCCGGTGAATCGATCGTCACGGCAATTCATGACTTTGAAGGTGAACAAACCTACAGCGAGAAGCGCGGACACAACTTTCAGCTCAACGCCACGTTCGACAAGATTAACTTGGCGGATTACGACGCGCTGGTCATCCCTGGCGGTCGGGCTCCTGAGTATCTGCGGCTGAAGACGAGCGTGATCGAAATCGTCGAGCATTTTTCCGCAACTGACAAGCCGATTGCCGCCATCTGTCACGGTCCGCAATTGTTGGCCTCCGCTGGCGTGCTTGCCGACAAAGAATGCACGGCCTTTCCAACAGTGGGGCCCGATGTGGCTTCCTCCGGAGGGCGTTGGATCGAACCTGCACCCGATATGGATAATGCCCACGTCGACGGCAATCTCGTCACCGCTCCCGCCTGGCCCGCCCATCCGGCGTGGATGCGCGAATTCCTGAAGGTACTAGGAACACCGGTATCGGTTTGAGCGAACCAGAAAACTCGACGCATAAGCCATGCAACTTGCATGATTGATCGCCAGCAGGTTACGGCTGTCGACCGGAGGTGGCACAAGCTACATCGCTGCTCGAAGCGACATCACTTGTGGCCGCGCGTCGGCGGCCTGGGAGAGAAGGCGATGCCAGTTCTTGGGCGCCCCCGGCGTGAGTCGACCGAGGACGCGCGGCACGCTGGTTCGGGTCGTTGAAGTTTGCGTGGCAGGCACCTGGTCGATGTGAAACAAGGCCAACAAGGCAACGCTGGCCGCATCAAGATGCGTGTCGGGGAGCCCTAGCTCCGCGGAGCGGACTTGAGCGATCTCGGGAAAGCGTTCCTTCAGCGCTCCCAGCAACAGCGCATCATCTTGTCCCGGGCCGGTGCAGATGATCTTGTCGATGGCGTGATCCTCCGAAAGCCGGCTGTGAATCGCGCGTGCGGTGGCTTCGGCGATGAAATGCCTTGCGGTGCATAACATGTCCGCGGCAGACCACCCCTGGACGATGGCACGTGGAATCGCGGAGGCCAAGAAGACTTCGGCCGCAACTCCACGAGGATCCCACGCGGGTTGCGTGCGTTGAAAGTAGGCGTTGTTCAACCACTCATCAAGCAATTCCGGCAAACATTGACCTTGGGCCGCCACCGGTTTGCCGGCGTCTTTGTCAGTGCAATCTGGAGTGAGTTGCGCACTTAGCCGCTCCAGGAGTTGCGTTCCGGGACCGACTTCCAACGTGGCAAGGTGCTTCAATTGATCGCCAGAAACACGTGGCGGCAAGAGCGTTGCGTGAACCGTGTTCTCAAGATGTAAGACGACGACTGCACGACGCAGTTCGCCCAACAGAAGCCATTCGCCCACTGCGTTCAGAGGACCGCCAAGGCCACCCGAGGCAACATCGCGAGCGGCAAATGCATCGATCACGTTCAGGTTCGACGTTTCCGCAAGCCGCGCCGCATCACAAAGCCCCAGATAGCAGCGATGCTGCCCATCGACATCCCACAGACCGGGGTCGTCAACCCCCACGGCAATCACATCTTCACGAAGCACCCGAGCTTCGGCTACCAAGGCATCAATCACTTCGCACTGCGTGGGCACCAGTTGCGACGGTAGGGCAGCCAACTGAGGCAACGAACCGTTTTTCGATCGACAGAGTTCGCCAAGCGTACGCGCCACGGTGTCGGGCAGGTTCGATTCGCCGGTGGCGACAACTTCACAACGGGCGCTCAGCCCTGTTCCGGTCGTCTCGACGATGGCGCCGATGACCCGACCGTCGATTGAAGCCATCAGCCCCGCCGTCCAGCGTCGCTTGGTAGCGACGCCGGCGGGGGGCAGACGTAGCGTGGTCGTTGACGAAGCGTCTCGGTTCACGATCGCTTAGGCCGCCATCTGCACGATAGCAGGCTCTTCGACAATCGCCGCGATGAACTCCTCGAAAATTCGTAGGTCTAACGCCGAAGCGGAATCGGCCTCCGGGTGGAACTGCGTGCCAATCACAACCCAATCGCTGTCGATGCCCTCGAAGGCCTCGATCACGCCGTCAGGGCAATAGGCAGACACTTTGAAACAGGGCGCGATCTCGTCGATCGCCATGTGGTGCATGCTGTTCACGCGAACGTCACCCTCGCCGTAAATCCGCTCCATCAGCGTCCCGGTGACGACCTCAAGGGCATGGCGATGGGCTACGTCGAGCGTGTCTTTATGAGGTAATGCATTCGGCATGTCCTCGGGGAGATGCAAATGAACGTTGCCACCTTGGACTACGTTCAGCAGTTGCATTCCCGTGCCAATGCCGAACACCGGCATCCGTCGCTCGACGACCAGTCGCACGAGCATCCGATCTACGTCTTCACGACGCGGGTCGAGCGAACGGACCGACGGATGCAACATGAATCCATCGCGCCGCGGATCAAGATCGGCTCCGCCAATCAGCACCACGCCGTCTAGTGCATCCAACAAGCGGTTCATATCCGCTTCATCCGTCATGGGTGGAATCACGACGGGGATACCGCCCGCGTCGATAATTGAATCGATGTAGCCGGCGGACAAATAACAAAACGCCGGCGAGTCATTCTTAGCGGACCGAAAATCAGCATTCACACCGATCATCGGCTTGTTCGTTTTCTTTGCGACCATCTGCGATTCCTTCCGCGGACACTGCTGGTGCCCTTTTGCAAAAAACGATTGGTTTCGTCTGAGGCGGACTCGAACAAAGTTTGAAAAATGCGCCAAGGGCAACCAAACCAATCGTTCGCCATCAGAGAGTCGTCAACCGGCCGCAGAGGACCAACCGCGCGACGTCTTCCGTGACGTGCCGTCGGAGTAGTTCGCTATCATCGGGACCATTCCTTTGCCCGATGCCGCAGTGCATTCCTTTGAGCTGCCGTGCCTCAAGACGTTCGGCACTTGCCGTCCCACTGCACGTCGCAATGGGTAAGTCGGAAATTACCGAGGTCTGAAGTAATCGACAAGCATATAGACGATTTTGGGGTGAGCGATTTGCAAACCACAACATGCAGTGGAGCATGCAATGCCAGCAACAAGTGCTTGCAGTCGGCGCCGGTTTTCTTATACGACCGATGAGCAGTCTGTTTCGCGCTGACGGTCGACCACCCGCAGCGTCGCAAAACAAAGCAGAGTAACTACTTACCGGATCGCTGTTCGATGCGCCGTCGAACATCATCCAAGACTCTTCGGGCAACGTCAATTTCGAGGGTCGCGCTGAGTGCCTTCCAGCCGGGTACTGCATTCACTTCCAAGACGAGCCAAGATCCGCCTGGGTCTCGCAACAAGTCGACCCCGCCCCAGAGAGCCCCAACCGCAGTCATGGCTCTCCGCGCCAGTTCGATGGGAAGATCCATGTTTGGCGATGTGCAGTCCACGGCCACTGCTTGAGCGCCTCGCGCGATGTTTGTGCGCCAATCGCTTGGGTGTCGCCGTTCGATGGCCAGCGGTTGATCGCCAATCAGCAACACCCGCAGATCGCGACCGTCGTGTGCCACGAAGCGTTGCAGATAGATCACTGAAGAAATCTGAAACAGCGCGCGAAAAACACGCTCCGCAATCGCCTGGTCGCTCACGCGCGTTAGCCCGCGTCCCTCGGAACCGAACAATGGTTTAACGACGACATCGCCGCCAAGTCGCTTCATTGCATCATGGGCTTGGTCGACCGTCTGACAAACGATGGTCGCCGGCACCGGGATGCCCGCGGCGTGCAGCTTTGCCGTGGCAAGAAACTTATCGACGGCAACTTCGATCGCCCGCGGCGGATTGATGACCAACTGCCCGGCGGCTTCCAAACAGCCGAGCAGATCCATTCGCAAGATGACCTGTTCGAGCGAACCTGGTGGCATTGTCCGTGGCAGCACGCAATCGAAAGTCGATAAGTCGATGTCGCCCGCGCGGACCACCAGCGGTCCTGTCTCGACATCAGCCGCGAGACGTGCGTAGTCGACTTGAACGATCTCTTCGTGCCCTGCTGCCGCGCGACGCAGATCTTGCAGGTACCAGCTTCGCACCGATGAGAGGACAGCGATACGCAAGCGGTACATCCTCGTACGGAAGGCCGAAGTTACTCGGACAATGAATGTCGCAAAATGTCGGGGTGGAGTTGCCCAAAGTGAAAGGTTCGACCTGTGTCTAAATTGCACAGCGTGACGACGGCAGGGCTGAACAGATGGGGATCAATCTTGTAGAAATCACGATCGTACGATTCAAAAATATCGAGGAACGGCCTACCGAAATCACTCGATGCGCAGCTTGGAATGCGAGGCCCCAGATCGGCCAGGGTGTCATCGTCGCCTCGGACCCACAACACCGCCCTGCCACCATAAAGAATCGCGTCGTTGGTGCGGCCGATCCCCTCCAGGTCGTTGGTGCCGACTGCCGGAAGTGGGGCCATTCCCCAGCCGCTTTCAACACGGTGTAGATCTCACACCACTACGTAAAATTAAAAAAAAAAGGTCTCGACAATTCGGGCGACAATCTGCACCGTTCCGGCTTGGCTTGCCGTGGGCGCGACCAACAGCGTGACGCACGAGGGTTTGACATCGCACCGCTCGGCGATGTACTCCACGACAGCGTCGTCCGGGAGTTTCGCGGTTTCGAGGATGCCCACCACCGCCTCGGGATGTTCGCGGTGCCCAATGGCACGAAATAGGTCTTCGGTTCCCGCGGCGGCACGCATGGGCCCTGAGCCCATGGCAAAATAATCGTCCAAGGCAATTTGCCAGCCGGCATACTGCGATGCCATGCACGCCGGCACCGGGTGATCGGTACGGACGACAACCGCCGGGCCGCCCCCCAATTCGCCAGGGCTAGTTGCGAGTGAAACATGCCCCAAGCCCGACATGCATGTTTCGGACAGGCGAATGCCAGCCTCGAGGCCGCCCAGGGCTTCAATACCCAAGTCGATCACGCGTGCCCCGCAGCCGATGTTGTTTACGTCGACGCGCAGCGCGGCCCGATCGTCGACAATTCGAGCCACCAGCTCGTCTGCCCGATCATTCAAGGTCAAGTTCGTCATCACTTCTGAGGGTGCTAGATACCGGAATTCGCTCGCCACAGGCGGTCATTGTAACGAAATTGTGCCAGCCCGCCCGGCCGATTGCCCACCAAGGGAGTTCCCCATAAAATTCGGCTTCTTCCTTAAAACACGTTCTTAGGTGAACATCATCAAGCGTCAGCGCCACGTGTGCCAACGCATTCAATTCAGGAGTCAATCAGTTGCCGAGTCTCACGGTTGAAAACTATGTGAAAGCGATCTACCAGATTGGCGCGAAAGCGCCGAATGATCCGGTGGCAACTGGGCAACTTGCCACGGCGGTGCATGTCTCGCCAGGGACTGTCACCAGCATGCTCAAAACGCTCAGCGATAGCGGTCTCACGACGTACACCCCCTACGAAGGCGTACGGCTCACCGACACAGGGCGCGCGTTGGCACTCCGCGTTTTGCGGCGACACCGGCTGATCGAGCTATTCCTAGTCCGCACGCTTGAACTGACCTGGGACGAAGTCCACGACGAAGCCGAACATATGGAGCACGCCGTCAGCGATCTGCTGGTCGATCGCATCGACGCCTTCTTGGGCCACCCGAAAGTCGATCCGCACGGCGACCCGATCCCCCGCTCCGACGGTACGCTCTCCGTTGATCCGCATGCCGGGCTGGCATTGGCGAAATGCTCAGCGGGATTTGCATTCCGGCTCGTTCGGGTGATCGATCAATCGTCTGAATTCTTGCGATACTTAACCGAAACCGGGCTCACGCTCGGCGCAACCGGTCGCGTGACCGCCAACCGCAACGAAGCGGGAATCGTCACGATCGTGGTTGACAAGATCGAGACGACCCTCGCCCAAGAGGCGGCCGAAAAACTAATCGTGACAGAAGAAAACCCACCAAGTCCTTGAAAGATACGCCGGCACATGGCCAATCGCGGCATCAACGGCGATCCTTCTTATCCTTCTTATCCTGCAATGGGTTCGTTCCCAAGCGCTCGGCGGGCAACCGTAACCTGGCCGGAATGCAAGCCCTCGTGCCAAGCACATATCTGAAAGACCGAACCGTAGTCGGGCAGAAAGTCGGGGGCACTTTCGGGCGTCGGCTTCGTGAAATCGGCCTCGTTCAACGAATCGAGAAGTGCCATCAGCGCGATCCTGCGTTCGCGCATGAAATCGAGCACTTCGTCGACTGGCGGATAGTCGGCCGGGTTGCTCGTCGGCTGCGAACCCATGCCGAACTTTTCGTTATAGCCATCTTTCTCAACGCATTTCGCGGGATCGATCAACGAGATCATGAAGTTGTCGACCGTGCCCATGTGGCCGGCAAACCACAGGGCATGGTTCGCGTTTTCGTGGACTTGATGCGTCCATTGCTCGGGCGTCTTGAACGCCTTCAGTAAGCCCTCGCTGAACCCTCTGGCGTGTTTCAGTTGTGCCTCGGTTCGCTGCTTAACGCTCATTGCACGCTCCTGCTTCATGGGGCATGGCGACCGTCGACATCGTCCTGCGAACGAGTCGCATTGGCCACGAAGCCCAATGTGTTGATGTATGTGCCTTTGATCGTGCCGAAATATTAGCGGTGTCCGGCTACGAGTCAAGTTTCGGTCCGTCGCGCGTCGCTCACCGGTGACACAGCTGCCTGGCAACGCACAATCGATTCCGGATCTCGACGGGTATTCTCTCGCCGCGGGAGCCGCTGCCGCGACCAAATTTACCGCCCGACGATCGCCATCGCCGCGATCTCTCGGATGGACGCTTTACCGCAGTCGACAGGTCGCTTACAACTACGGTGGTGCCGTTTTCGATGGCACCAACGCGACCTCCGATGAGGGGTCCCCGCGGTAGGGGCCTGTGAACCTGGTCAGGGCGAAAGCAGCAGCCATAAGCAGTTACCTCTAGGCGCGGCGGGCCTCTCATCGGGGGTCGCTGCCTTTTTTCCTGTTTCGCGGTGGTTTGCACGATGACACAGGACTCCACGGACGTCGTCCGAAACGCAACTTCAAATGCCGGCGACGGCTATCTGGTCGTTGCCCGGCGATATCGGCCGCAGACATTTGAAGAATTGATTGGCCAGGAGCCTGTCAGCCGCGCGTTGGCCAATGCCATTGTCGCGGGACGTGTGGGGCATGCCTATCTGTTCACCGGCGCGCGAGGTGTCGGCAAGACCTCGGCCGCGCGCATTTTGGCCAAGGCGCTCAATTGCAAATCGGGGCCCAGTCCCACGCCCTGCAATGCGTGTGACATTTGCGAATGCATTAGCCGCGGCGACGATGTCGACGTTCTAGAGATCGACGGGGCCAGCAATCGCGGGATCGATGAGATTCGTGAACTGAGACAAAACGTGAATGTGCGCCCTGCCCGAGCGCGATCGAAGATCTACATCATCGACGAAGTCCACATGCTCACGCGCGAGGCATTCAATGCCTTGCTCAAGACGCTGGAAGAGCCGCCGGAACACGTCAAGTTTATCTTCTGCACAACGGAAGCCGAGAAGATTCCCGTCACCATCTTGTCGCGTTGCCAACGCTTCGATTTCTCCAGCATCCGCTCGCCAGAGATTGTGGATCGGCTGCGGCAGATCGTCGAAGCCGAAGGAGTCGAGGCCGACGATGCGGCACTCGATCTATTGGCCCGTCGGGCGGCGGGGTCGATGCGCGATAGTCAATCGCTGCTCGAGCAGTTGCTTTCGTTCTGCGGCAAGAAAATCACCGCGGCCGACGTGCATTCCATGTTGGGCACCGCGTCGGGCAGCCGCTTGACGCAGTTGCTAAGCAAGCTTACCCCGGGTCGAACGGCCGAAGCGCTCGACGAATTAGACGCCGCGGCCGCCGAAGGTGTCGACCTCGGACAGTTGGTCGTGCAGCTATTAGGCACGCTTCGCGACGTCATGGTGCTCAAAGTCGGCTGCAAGGCAGAAACCTTGATAGGCACCTCATCGGCCGATCGTGACGAACTCGACGTGCTGGCCACGAGCATGTCGCTCGATCGCGTTTTAGCCGCAATGCAAATCCTGGATCATGCCCTTGGCCGCATGCGTTACAGCACGCACGTTCGTGTTTTAGTCGAGCTGGCATTGGTCCAGATTAGTCGCTTGGAAGAACTCGAATCGATCGCCGATACAATTGGGCGTTTAGCCACAGCCCCACCGAGTAACACTCCGCCGGTGGCGGCTGCCACAAAAAAAAAATCCAATGACACGCTAGCTTCGACAACGACCGAAGACGCGAAGCCCGAGGCCCCCGTGTCTGAAGTTGCCCCGCCGGCAGAAGTAACCTCGCTAACGGTCGAGAGTGCCAGCGAAGTGTGGCGGCAAGTGCTTGCGGCGCTTTCGGATATCACGGCTGATTACGCCCGGCTGGGACAGTCGGTGAAGCTGGTGGCGCCAGATCGCCTACTCGTCGGATTTCCCAAAGCGTATACTTCTGCAAAGGAGATCTGCGAGAACCCCGATCAGATGACCAAGCTCCACAATGTCTTGGCACACGTGACGGGGCGCAAGGTTCGACTCGAGTTCGAGGTATTAAGCGAAGACAACTCCGTCGCAGCGACAAGCCAGAGACCGCGCCCGACAGCGTCTTCGCGACGCCAGCGGCTGCGTGAACAGGAACAGCACCCGATGGTCAGCAAAGCGATTGAGTTGTTCGGAGCGGAGTTGACTGGAATCGAAGAAGCCGACGGCGACACACGCCGCGACAGCAAATAAAACGGAGACACATCGTGCTTAAAGGGATGGGAAATCTGGCGGGCCTGATGAAACAGGCGCAACAAATCGGCGGACAAATCCAAGGCATCAACGAGGAGTTGAAGACCAAGAAAACCGTTGGCTCCGCGGGCGCCGGAATGGTCGAAATCGAGATGAACGGGCTACTCGAGGTCCTCCGTTGCCGCATCGACCCTAAGCTCGTCAGCGACGGTGATCGCGAGTTGCTGGAAGACTTGATCGCCGCGGCGACCAACCAAGCCGTGTCGAAGGCACGAGAACTTCATGCCGAAGCGCTCAAATCGATGACCGGCGGGCTCGAACTCCCCGGCCTGCAAGACGCCCTCAGCAAGCTCACCGGCGGCGGGAATCTGGGTCCGGAGTGATCGACGCACGCGCCATAAGGTCGTAAGTCCGTAGTGTGCGTGCTTGCACGCACGATCCTCTCTGAGGACACGGCCGCAGGGAATAGTGCGTGCAAGCACACACGCTACGGAGAAATGGCTGGGGCTACATACCGGGGCGTGACGGATCGTTTTTTGTGGAAGGATTACCGTGTCTACTGGCAATCAATCGGTCAATCATTTGATCGACGAATTCTCGAAGCTGCCGGGGATTGGCAAAAAGTCTGCCGAGCGGCTGGCTTATCACATTCTTCGCGTGCATGCCAACGAAGCATTGGCGCTGGCTGATGCGATTCGCCAAGTAAAAGAAA
>CAZNXE010000056.1:0-24151 GCA_964576465.1 uncultured Planctomycetaceae bacterium | reverse complement strand
GCGTAATTGGTGAGGAGGCGTGGGAAGGGACGCTCGATCGCTCAGCGGGCCACGGTCTTGACGCTATTTGCGGAACCCCCCTATACTCGCCGGTGCAATTCTTGAATTTCCTAAATGCCTGCGCCGACGATGGTTCGAGCTGCGAACGTCGACTCCTGGCGTGGGCACAATTGGGTGGCCCTCCGACTTGGTTACACGATGAAGAACGAACGACGGCACGAATTACAACAGAACTCTCTCGCGGCGTGGATCGAGCAATCGATTGGGCGGTTGAAACCGTATTCCACCGTGATCACCATCGGCGTGGTTGCCGTTGTGGCGTTGACGGGTGTCTCTTACTTTCTTTCGGCGCAGAATACCTCCGGCCAGCTTGCGGCGTGGGATCAATACCTCGAAGCGGTCGATGAGCAGGGTTACGATCGCCTGGCCGAATTGGGAGATCAGTTTTCCGACAGTAACGTCGGCTTGTGCTCCTTGCTAATCGCCGCCGACCGACAATTGCAGATAGGCGTCGACGCCTCGTTTCGCGACCGTACCGCGGCCGCGCAAGACCTGAGGATGGCACTGGATAACTACACGCAAGTTGCCGAGAACGCGGACGATCCGTTGCTTCGCCAGCGTGGACTGATCGGCAAGGCCTATGTCGAGGAATCTCTGGCCTACGATTCGGCGGACTACTTGCGTGCCGCGGGTGCCACGTACGAACAGTATCTGGCCGACTTTCCCGATGGTGTCTATGCCAAACTGGTGCGCATTCGCTTGGCCGATTTAGGCAATCCGGCCACGGCGTCCTTCTACGACTGGTTTGCCACGCAGGGAATGCCTTCGTCGGAGGCATTCGACGATCTTCCAGGCCTCGGAACCGGCATTGAGTTGGACACCCTTCCAGATGGCCCCGACTCGTCGAGTTCGATATTAGATCCATCGTTTGACGATGAGACGACGACGGAAGAAGACGCCGAGATGGAGGAGCCCGCCACCGAGGAGCCGGCAACAGAGGAGCCGGCAACAGAGGAGCCGGCAACAGAGGAGCCGGCGACGGAAGAACCGGCGACGGAAGAACCGGCGACGGAAGAACCGGCGACGGAAGAACCGGCAACAGAGGAGCCGGCAACCGAGGAGCCGGCAACAGAGGAGCCGGCGACGGAAGAACCCTCGGGAGAAGAAGAGGCGCCCGCCGAGGAGTCGTCAGCCGACGAGCCAACGACGGAAGAACCCGTGGCGGAAGAACCTGAGTCGAGTGACGACCCCACGCCGGAGTCGTCGTCGTAGGGTGTCGTCAAGCGGAGCGCGGACGCACCGCTTTGTTCTTTTCGTTGAGTCTAGAAGATGGTGCGTCCGCGCTCCGCTTGACGGCACCCTACGGCTGTGGGATGAAGCCGACGCTGATGCAATCGATGGGTGGTCGCGATGTCTGACGAAGAGCACGATTCCGACGTCGAATTGCCGGCCAACGTTGTCGAAATCGTCGTGGAGGATTCCGAGGAGGGCATGCGTCTTGATGTGCTGTTGGCCCAGCGGCTCTCCGACTATAGCCGAACCCATCTGCGACGCAGCATTACGTCTCAGGGCGTTCAGGTCGACGGCGTGTACGTCAAGGCAAGCACCCGACTTCGCCCCCAGCAACGCATCCGCCTGGAGTTACCAGAGCCCGCCAGCGAGGGACCGCGTCCGGAAAAGATTCCGCTGGACATTCTTTTTGAAGATGAAGTGATGGTTGTGCTCAACAAGCCGTCGGGGATGGTCGTTCATCCGGCAAAGGGGCATTGGTCGGGCACGCTCGCCAGCGGGCTTCAGTATCATTTCGACCAGCTAAGCAGCGTGGGTGGTCCGACACGCCCTGGCATCGTACACCGGCTCGACCGCGATACTAGCGGCGTGCTGGTAGTTGCGAAAACCGATCCGGCACATGTCAGGCTGTCCGAGCAATTCGCCGATCGGACGGTCGAGAAAGAGTATGCGGCGATCGTCGTTGGCCAGCTCGATCGCGATCGTGATCGGATCGACCAACCGCTGGGTCGCCACAAAATAAAACGGGAGAAGATGGCGATCCGCAGCGTGGAGTCAGGCGGTCGCGCGGCAAACACCTTCTATGAGGTTGTCGAGCGATTCGATCGTTTCACCTTGCTCAAGGTACAACCCAAGACCGGGCGTACCCACCAGATTCGTGTCCATTTGGCATCGATCAGATGTCCCGTTCTTTGTGATCGCTTGTACGGTGGCCGTGCTCGCATTACACGTGGCGAGTTGGAGGGTTCGACAAGCGACGACGTTATCCTCCGGCGACAGGCCTTGCATGCCCGGTGGATCAAGATCGCCCATCCGCTCTCAGGCGATTCTCTTGAGTTCGAGGCTCCCTTGCCGGACGATCTACAACGAACCCTTGATTGTCTCCGACATCGAAGCGATTAGAATCCCTGGCTTCGTCCCCTCGATAAACGCAAGGAGTCAACGTGGGAGGTGAACTTGGTGACGCAATCCAATTCAGAAACTAAAGTTCTGGTCACCGGTGCGTCTGGGTTTATCGGCCTGCATTGTGTTTTACAGCTTCTAGAGAGCGGATACCGTGTGCGGGGCACACTGCGCACTCCTTCTCGGGCCGATGGTTTGAGAAAGACGCTTGATGGCAACACAGACGTGGGTGACCGCCTCGATTTCGCGACAGCCAATTTAAGCGATGACGCCGGCTGGACTGAGGCCGTCGATGGATGCCGGTATGTGTTGCACGTCGCCTCGCCGCTTCCTCGCGAAGTTCCGAAAGATGAGAACGAATTGATCGTCCCAGCCGTTGATGGAACCCTGCGCGTGTTGCGTGCGGCGGCCGATGCCGGAGTCCATCGCGTGGTGCTGACTTCGTCGTTGGCAGCCGTGGCGTACGGCCACGTTCGCGACGGATCGCGGACCTTCGACGAGAATGATTGGAGCATTCCCGAAGAACCTGTTGGCGGTTACGTCAGGAGCAAAACACTCGCCGAACGAGCCGCCTGGGACTTCGTCAACAGTCTGCCGGATGACAAGAAATTGGAACTAGTGGCGATCAATCCGGGTATCGTCCTGGGACCAATTCTAAACGACGACTACGGCACGTCGAGAGAATTGGTGCGGAAGTTGATGGCACGCGAACTCCCGGGCTGTCCGCTTGTGGGCTGGGCGCCGGTGGACGTTCGGGATGTGGCCAGTGCACATCTAGCGGCAATGACAACGCCCGAAGCCGCCGGCAAGCGTTTTTGTTGCGCGATTGACCACGCCTGGATGAGCGAGATTGCGGAGATTCTTGACAAGAACTTTTCCAGCCGCGGCTATCGCATTCCGACCCGGCACGTCCCCAATTTTGTCATTCGGATATTTGCCATCTTCGACAAAGCGGCCAAACTCGCAATCGGCGATTTGGGAAATCGTCAAGACATCTCGAATGCCCAGATCAAGGAGATTCTCGGCTGGAAGCCGCGCTCGCTAGAGGAGATGGTCGTAGCGATGGGCAACAGCCTGATCGAGCACGGCGTTGTCCAATCGCCATGACTTGTGGATGCGGCGGGAATGTTGGCGTTGGCAAAGAGTGCCGGGGTGCAGGGCTCTAGAGCCTGCAACGAAAAGTGGCAGTCCGGCCCTCAATTACAAGACGAAGAATTCGCTGAATATTGGCACCAACGACAGCCGTGCCGCATGGCTGCCTCCACACGAATCACCGAAGCGGCTGCTTGATCGAACCATCTTTAGCCGTTTTGGGGTATTTTTCGTACGAAGAAGCCCGTTTTCGTGATTCCCTTACGGATCAAAGGTACGATGGATGTGTGGGTGAGAGTTCTGAATGTCTCGGTTTCGAGTCTATGGTGAATTGCTGTTACTCTCCGCGCTTCTCCTCGCATTAAAGTCTTAGCGACGATGCGGATCACCTTGCATGCCGATCCTTGTAGATGGTCTCAAGGGACAATTCCTGAAGACTAGGGCGTTCCATTCAACTCCGGCGAGAGTATCCAAATGATGAATCGTTCTATTTGCCACGGATTCTGGATCGTGCTCATCATGTTGGTGTGTCTGCCAAGCCAACTTCTTGCCGACGATCAGACCGAAGACGAAGCCGCGATTCGCGCGGCAATATTGTCGTACAGCGAAGCATTCAATCGTGGCGATGCTGCCGCGGTTGCGGAGCATTGGAGCGACGAGGGCGAGTGGATCAGTCCCGCGGGCAATCGTATGAAAGGACGGGACACGATCCTCGCCGAATTAGAAGCGTACTTCTCGGGTGGAGAGAGCCCGCATATCGAAATCATCGATCCAAGCATTCGCTTTCTCGCGCCCACGGTTGCTGTCGAAGAAGGCCAGGCGACCGTCACACGTCTTGGCGAGTTGCCCAGTCAGACCAGCTACATTGCAATTCACACGAAACACGATGACCAATGGAAATTGGACAGCGTTCGCGAGACGTCGATTCCCACGGCGCCTTCGAACTTTGAAAACTTGAAAGCGTTGGAGTGGATGATCGGCACGTGGGTAGATGAGGACGACAACGCCACGATCGAAACAGACTGTCAGTGGACGAAGAATCGTAATTTCATCATGCGGTCGTTCACGGTTGTTGTCGACGGTCGGATCGAAACCGAAGGCACGCAAGTCGTTGGCTGGGATGCGGCAGAACGACAAATCCGCTCGTGGGTGTTCGACTCCGCAGGCGGTTTTGGTCAAGGCGTCTGGTCGCGCGACGGTGACCGGTGGACGATCAATGTGTCGTACACCCTTCAAGATGGCTCGCGAGGTTCGGCGATCAACACGATCACGCGAATTGATGACAATACGTTTACCTGGCAATCGAGCGGTCGCGCGATCGCCGGTGAATTGATGCCGAACGTGGATGCGGTTTCCGTAGTTCGCGTAGAGTAACCTGCACGGCATCAACACAAGATTCATCCAAAGAGAACAGACCGCGAGAACAAACCATGAAAAAGACACTGCAACTAGTTGTCATGGCACTGGTTGTCATCTCCATGACCAGCGTAGACGTTTTCGCGAGAGGCGGTCGCGGAGGTGGTGGTCGCGGTGGCGGGGGAGGACGAGGCGGAGGGCGTCCATCCGCAGGCCGTGCCCCATCGATGAGCCGACCGTCGGTTTCTCGCCCGCAGACTTCTCGACCGAGCGGCGGGGCGAGTCGAAGGCCCAGTACCGGTCAACGTCCCTCCGCAGGACAACGTCCTTCAACCGGACAGCGACCCTCCGTAGGGCAACGTCCTTCCACGGGTCAACGACCCTCCGTAGGTCAACGACCCTCCGTAGGGCAACGACCTTCCGCTGGTCAACGACCTTCAACCGGACAACGTCCTTCCGCAAGGCAGCGACCCGCTGCGGGACAGCGACCTTCGAGCGGCGACGTGCGGAATTTCTTGGACCTCCCGGGTGGCCGACCTTCGACACGTCCGGCAAGCCCTGGAACCAGACCGGGCACACCAGGCAGCCGGCCCGGCACTCCGGCGAGGAGGTCAGGAACGCCGGGGAATCGGGTTGGAGTTTCGGCCAGTCGGCCTCGGAACGTGAACGTTGGCAACTCGATCAACATCAACCGCGGGCAAATCAACCAGCAGGTCAATCGGCGATACCATGCTGGAAATCGTCCGTTCAGTTCCAATTGGTGGGGACGCCATCCAGCCACACGACCCATCGGGCGTCACCATCATTGGCAAAACCAACACGGTCGCTACCCTGGCGGCTACTGGTGGCGGCGTGCCACGGTCGCAAGCGTTACCGGTTGGGTGGCCTATCGTTGGGCAAGCCCCGTGAATTACTCGTATGGCAGTGGTGGCAACGTCTACTATGAAAACGACACTGTCTACATCGACGGCAATGCATACTGTTCCTCGGAAGAGTATTACGATGAGGCCGCTACGATCGCTCAAGATGTTCCCGAGATTAGTGACGCCGAAGCCGACGAAGTCGAATGGCTGCCGTTGGGCGTTTTCGCGCTCACACAAGAGGGCGTGAACGACAGTAACATGCTGTTGCAGTTGGCCGTCAGTAAGGAAGGCGTCATCGCGGGTACACTCTTCAACGAATCGACCGATTCTTCTCGACCCGTGGAAGGCAGCGTGGACAAAGAGACGCAACGCGCCGCGTGGTCACTCGTTGACGGCGAGAATTCGGAGATCGTCATGGAAGCTGGAATCTACGACCTAACCGAAGATGAAAGCACGGCCCTGGTACATTTTGGGCCCGAGAAGACGCAGACGTGGGTGCTCGTTCGTCTTGATGAACCGGAAGACGAATCCACACTGCCCTAGCTCGCCTAACTACGAGAACGGCGGTATTCTGCCGGAAAAATTTTATGTCGATCGCCGTTGTCGTCGTTCAGCTTGCCGCCATCCTAGGACAGCCCCCGTTGGAAGTCGCGGTCGAGCACGAGAATCCAGTCTTTTCGGTGTTGGTTTCTCAAGGTGTTGAGTTTGGCGACGAGCGGTTCGTGCCTCTCCCGCAGCCAACTTTGGCGGATGGGCTTGGCGATGAGCAGCAGCGTCAGGCAGTGGCCTCGATTAGCGATCTGAACCACCCGCTCGTTCAGCTCATGCGACCGTCGGTTGTCGCTCCATTCGTGTTGAAGATTCGCAAACACCGTGTGCCCGAGTCGGATCGGCCTGCACGTCGCATCGACGTTTGGTTTGTGGCATACGGCGATCTTGAAATGCTAGCCAATGACGACTTTCTCCGCGATATGGCGCGGCAGTCGGAAGACCGCAAGGGCAGTACGTTGCCCACGGAGCTCACTTTCTTGGAGGACGCCGATCTACACGAGCGCTCGCTGATGCGATCCGAAGCGGCGACGGCACGTGAGGTGTGGTTTCACAGTACGTTCAGTCTTTTCGACCGCGTGCAGCTCCATGTGACACGCCATGCGTATGTCACCCGGACGTCGGAATCGGTACTGGTTGCCTCGCTGCTCGACGAGCGATTCATGAACGACGCAGACTACCCGACCGCTTGGAATGCGCTCACACGCGACCAACTCGGGCGTTTTCAATTCGGCAAAATGCAAGCTTACCAGGCCGCGGGATTCTACCTCAAGGCAACGCAGTTACACGATCCACCCGATGCGATCTTCGTGGAATACCATCAAGTCTTCGACGAACCAGGCGAGTGGTTCGACGGGGCCAACCTGTTAAGGTCGAAGTTACCGCTGATGGTGCAGGATGGCGTACGAAAGTTCCGCCGCAAGCTGCGCCGGGCGAGCGGCAGCTAAGCGGCGATGCCACACCCGGGGCGGTTCATGGCATTGCTCAACGCTCTAAGTAGCGGTTCAGCGTCGTGGTGAGCTGTTGGACATCGGGCGATTGGAACATCGTCAGATGGTTGCCTGGCACTTCGTGAACCTCAACACCCGCCGTGGCCCATGGTCCCCAGCCGAGCAAGGGATCTTCGTGCATCGGAGTCGCGTGTTGGGAAGCGCGAAAGAGCACAATCTGTCCGCTGAATTTCCGTGGTTGATAGGCCACGACCGCTGCCATGTTCGCTTGGAACACATCGTACACGTGCTGGATTTGTGTTCCGGCCGCTCCGGCAAACAGAATTTGTGCAACCTCGGCCCGTTGGCGAAAGAACTCCATCTGCTGCTCGGGATCGGCCTGTTGCAGGGCTTCGATCTGATCGGGGCTCTCGCCGGGAAACATTAGCCCTAGCATCGGAACGATGTCGTGTTCGCCGAACGACTCACCCGGTCGTGGGATGCCCGCGTCGAAGAGTGTCAACAACGAGACAGAGTCTCCCGCGTCCTCAAGTTGGCAGGCAAGTTCAAACGCAAGCACGCCGCCAGACGACCAGCCGCAAATTTGGTACGGCCCCCGCGGCTGAACAGACTTCAATGCTTCAAGGTAATGTGTCGCCATGGCTGCAAGCGAGTCGTGCGGCGGCTGCATGCCGTCGAGACCCTGTGCCTGGATTCCGTAAACGGGGCACCCTTGCTGGAGATGCTTGGCGAATTCGAGGTAACAAAAGACCGTGCCGCCCGCGGGATGAACGCAGAACAGCGGCGTTGCTTCGCCGGTGGTACGAAGTGGAACCAGCGTGTTGTCGGCCATTTCAGCCGGATCGTTTTGCAGCAACGTTGCCAGATGCGCGATGGTCGGACGCTGAAACAGCGATACGAGCGGCAACTTGCGATCGAATTCCGCCTCCACTCTTGAAAGCAAGGCCACCGCCGACATGGAGTCACCACCCAATTCGAGAAAGCTGTCTTCGACCCCAATCGGTGCAACGCCCAGGATTTCCGACCAGATTGCGGCAAGTCGTTCTTCAGAATCATTGTGCGGAGGGACGTAGTCGCCGAGAGCAGGGTCGCGAGGTTGAGACGCTTCGGGAAGTGCTCCGCTGTTGATGCTGCCGTCGGTGTGGCGGGGGATCCGGTCAACAACACACCACAACCGAGGAACCAGCGGTGCGGCGAGCGACGCAGCTAATTCATTTCGCAACTGACGAACGACAAGTGATCCAGTCTCCCGGGCGATCGCGAGCCGGGTTTCGCTAGCCGGCACAATGAAGGCCGCTAACTGGGTTTCTCCCTGTCGATCTAGCTGTCCTACCACGGCAACGTCATCAATCAGGCGGTTCTTACGAATGGCGGTCTCGACATACACCGGATCAACTCCATAATTCCCGATGCGCAGAGGTGCATCGACTGCTCCGAGTGATTCAATCGTGCCATCGATTCGTCGCACTGCCCGATCGCCGGTCGCAATCAATCCCACGGTGGCGTTCGGACCAAATAGTTCCTTTGCCCGACGAAGGCTGCCAGAACGTTGATTGACGGTCGACGCTGCTTCATCGGTATCGAGCAGGATGGAAGCAGCCTCTGCCGCGACAGTCTCCTTCGCCACGGCTTGGCGTCGGTCGGCAGCTTGCGAACTCGCAGCGCATGGTTCTTGAATCTGCTCGACAAGATACAACTGTCCCGGGACGTCGACTGGGGCAATTTGCCCTGCGATGTCGAGTACCAGTTGCCGTGGCCTCTCGGGATCGATCCCTACAAGCTCAGCCTGTTCGCGCTGCGAGAGCAAACGCAACTCATCCAAGCGAGCACGCGGGTTTGCCGAGAGTTCATTGAGAAGCGTTGCCAAATGGCCGACGATGCACTCGACTGCCTCGGTGTCGAACACGGCAGGGTCGAACATCGCGCGTAGTTCGATACTGGCGGCAGGAATGACGACGAGGGTTATCGGATAGCCGGAACTTGCAGTCCCATGAATCTCGTGAATGGAGATCTCGCCAACAGGCAGTGGGTTGGCGACCTTGGCGGCGTGACTCTCGAACACCAACAGCGTTTCAAACAATCGTCGTCCCGGCGGCAACCCGGCCCATTGTGCGATCTCTTCAAGGTGTGCGTATTGGTGCTGCACCAAGTCGTTCTGTGTGGCATGCAGTTGTTGTAACCAAGTTGCACACATGGCATCGGTGGGTGCATGAACGCGAAATGGAACGACACCCGACATGGGACCGACCATCTCGCTCGCGCCACGCAAGTCGTCTGGACGGCCCGACATGCCTACGCCAAAGAGAACGTCGGTGCTGCCCGTGTAGCGGCTGATCAGGAGTGCCCAGGCCCCTTGCACCACGACATTCAAGCTCACCTTCAGTTGCGCGGCCACATCACGCAGTCGCTGTGTTTCGTCACGGGTTAGGGTCCGCGAAACAATCTGGCTCTCTTGCCGAACCGCAAAAGATTGCACAGGCCGTGCCATGGGCAAGCGTGTCAGGTTCGGCAGATCGAAAAGTGCCTTCCGCCAGAATGCCTCGGAACGTGAACCGTCTCGTTTGTTCAGCCAGGCAATGTAATTGCGAAACGAGAGTCGACCTTGGTTGCTTGCCGCGTTGTCGAAATCGCTTGGCATGCCATCGACGCTGTCTTGGAGTTGCGTGGCATATGCGGTCATGGCATCGCGAAACACCAGGGGGACGGAAAGGCCATCGAGAATCAGGTGGTGGCATGTCCACAGCAGGCGCCACTGATTATCCTGCATGCGGACAAGTAGCAGACGCTGGAGCGGGGCCCGAGTTAGATCGAATCCTCGGTGTCGTTCGGTCTGCCGCATGGCATCGTAGCGAACGCGTTGTTCCTCCGGCGTCAACTCTCGAAGATCCTCGATCTTACAGGGCAACTCAACTTCACCGCGCACAACCTGTAGCGGCTCTTTGAGCCCTTCCCACACGAAGCAGGTTCGTAAGACATCGTGTCGTGCAATCGTTGTTTGCCATGCACGCGTGAACCGCTCAACATCCAAGGATCCCTCGATCGTGCATGAAAGCTGTTCGACGAGAGTTGCCGTGTCCCCGCCGGCCTGTGCGTGGGCGAGCATCGATTGCTGCACGGGGGTTAACGGGTAAAGGTCGTCGACATTTTTCATGGGCCAGTGCCTTGCTTGGGGACGCGCTGATTGTCGACATTCAGTCGTCGGCACGCGATAGCAGTCTTGCAACGCGATCGAGTTCCTGTTGATCGGCGGCGGCCAACGGAAAATCAGACGGAGTGGCGCGTCCCACGCCTTCGTTCAAACAATGTTCGCAAAGCCGCCGTAGTTCATCAATCAGACGGTCGACTTCGGCATCCATCGTTTCTAGCTGATCGATTGCGGAGCTATATGTCCACTCGATGCACAACCGACTATCGCGAACGTAGGCGATGATCTCCCAAATGTGGGGCCGAACATTTTGCGGATCGTAAAGCGGGCCGATCGGTTCCGTTGCTCCTTGCACCAGGGCGTCGTCAGGAAGAAGCTGGTCGAAACTGCCAAGATAGTTGAACGCAATGTTCGGCTTCACGGTGGTTTCAAGTTGTGAACGAATGCCCTGCGGAGCGAGCCACCGAAGCACGCCATAACCAACGCCGCGCCTGGGTACAGCGCGACTTTGTTCTTTGACGGCGATGGTCCAGGCCTCGAAGTCTTGAGTCTGCGGAGGCTGGATGACCAGGGGATAGAGTGACGTGAACCAACCCACGGTTTGCGACACATCGACGTCGTCAAACAGTTCCTCGCGACCGTGACCTTCCATGTCGATGGCGACAAGTGGTTGAGATGCCGTCACGGCAACAGATTTGGCAACCGCGGTCAGGAGTAGCTCCGCCGTTGAAGTACGATATGTCTTGGTGGCCTCTTTGATGAGCCGCTGCGTTTCCGCCTGGCTCAATTGACGGCGTACTGTCTTGGCCGATGCGTAGGTGTTTCGTGGATCGCTGGCAGCCGTGTCGGATACGGTCGCCAGAGCCGCGGATTGAGATCGCCAATACTCCAGTTCCTCGCTGGCTTCGGGCGATTGGGCGTAGTGCTGGAGATGATTGGCCCAGGCTTGAAACGAAGATGTCTTCGGCGGCAATACCGCGTCGGTCCCGCTGACGAGTTGGCGGCACAGCATCGCAAGTTGGTTGACCAGAATACGCCAGGAAACTGCGTCGATCACCAAGTGGTGGACCACGATCAACAAACAGGGGCGGTCGTTGTTGCCGTTTTCTAAATAGACAAATCGAACCAACGGACCGGCGGAAATGTCCAATCTTCCTTGCCAGTGGGTTGCCGCCTGTTCGATGGCCTTGGCCCGCTGGTTGGAAGAAATCTCCGATAGGTCGACCCGTTCGACACTTGGCTTCATCGGCGGCAAGATCTGTTGGTGCCATTGTCCGGAGGCATCGCATTGGAAACGCGCTCGCAACATATCGTGATGGCTGACAAGTTTCTCGGCGGCCGTCTCAATCATTTCATGTGTGATGGCCGAGTCGAGATCCAGCAGCACGGCCTGATTGAAGTGATTCGGATTGGCAAAGTTTTCGGCGAAGAAGGCAAGTTGTATTGGTGTTGGAGAAACCTCGCCCGTTACGGGGCCCTGGTCGATTTGAGATTTCGTGATCGGCTCGATGACCCGTGCCAACTCGGCAATGGTTTGATGCTCGAACATCTGGCGTGGTGTTACGCGCAGCCCTGCATCGGCGGCTTTGGCGACCACTTGAATTGTCTGAATCGAGTCACCGCCCAGTGCGAAGAAGTTATCGTCGATGCTTACACGCGACAGCCCCAGGACCGTTTCCCAAGCACGACTCAACGTGCGTTCATGCTCTGACGTTGGTGCTCGATACGATCGCTTGACGTGATGACCGATGGCGGGGGGCTCGGGCAATGCGGAGACATCGAGTTTTCCCGTGCTGCCGCGTGGTAGTTCTTTCAACGCGACAAAGGCCGCTGGGATCATCGGATCTGGGAGTCGCGAGGCCAGAAATTCTCGCATGGTTTCCGGCTCAAGCGACCATGGGTGATCGGCAGCCATATAGGCCACGAGCCGCTTTCCCGTTCGGTTGTTTTCGCGAGCTACGACGGCCACATCGTTGACCGCGGGATGGTCGCTGATGGCCGATTCGATTTCAGCCGGCTCGATACGGCAGCCGCGAACTTTGACTTGATGATCGATGCGACCCAGGAACTCCAGGTTTCCGTCACTCAGATACCGCACAAGGTCACCGGTGCGATACAGTCGTTCTGGTTGAGAAGCGACCTTGATGGTCACAAAGCGTTCGTCGGTCAGTTCCGGTCTCCCACGATAGCCGCGTGCGACGCCGATGCCGCCGATGTACAGCTCACCCGGCACGCCAATTGGCAGGGGGTTGTGGAAATGATCGAGGACGAACACCCGGTGGTTGGCGATCGGACGACCGATAGGGACACGCTCGGTTGAACTCGAAGCCACGGACTCTGTTGCCGTAAATAGAGTCGTCGTGATGGTTGCTTCACTTACCCCGTAGGCATAAAGCAACCGCACGCGCTCGCCGATTAGCTTTTGCCAGCGCTTGAACTTCGCCCTGGCGATGCTCTCGCCTCCGGTGAGCACCGTCTTTAAGTGGGATGCGGAGTCGGGGCCCTGCACTTCAATCGCCTTGAGAAGCGAGTCCCACACGGGAGGCGGAATGTGCAACACGTTCACATTGTGCTGGCGCGACCAATTGAGCAAATCGACACCAATCAGCTCGCGTGGCGTCGGGTGGATGTGCAGGGTGGAACCGCTAGTCAGCGCCGGAAAAATCTCCTCGCCAGCCGCATCGAACCCGAACGAGAGGAACTGTAGCACTCCATCTCCCGGAGCCAGATCGTAGTGGTCGGCCAACTCGCGCGCATGATTGACCAAGCCGGCATGCTCGATCTCAACCCCTTTGGGAGTGCCCGTCGAACCGGAGGTGTAGACGACGTACGCCAAATCGCCCGACTTAGCAATGGATTCGATGGGGTTGGCTGATTGGGATTCAAGCAGTTCGCGCTGTCGATCGACTTCTAGGAGCCTCGCAGTGTGTGTATCGAAACGGTCCGCATGCATTGTTGTGGTGAGAATCAGCGCAACGTTGGCGTCGTCCGCCATCACCCTCAGACGTTGAGACGGCTGCTCGGGATCGAGGGGTAAGTATGCCGCGCCGGCTTTGAGAACAGCCAGTAGAGCGACGATCATATCGACCGAGCGGTCGATGCAGATGCCAACGACGTTGCCCGCGGCGATACCTTTGACCTGTAACGCTCGTGCCCAACGATTCGCCCTTGCCTCCAACTCGGCGTACGTGATTGAGGTATCCGCATCGATCACCGCAAGACCATCCGGCGTACGTTCGGCTTGTGCGGTGATCAACTCGTGAATGCAATCATCGAGCAGGGGGATAGGCTCGGGGCCACTCCATTGGTCTAAAAGCAGATGTCGTTGGTGGGCGGGAACAACTGGCATCTCTAGGACCCGTTGATTCGGGTCGGCGACAATCTGCCGGAGCACCTCTTCGTACGAGGCAAGAATTCGGGCGGCGGTTTCGGGTTCAAATAGTGACGTGTTGTAGACGAACGACAATTGCAAGCGGTCGTCAAGCTCGTCGATGTTGAGCGTCGCGTCGAAACTCGAAACGGGTGCGTGGTCGAAGCGAACCTCGCGAACCGTAAGCCCGTCGAGTTGGCGAGGAGCGAGAGGGATGTTCTGCAGGACGAACATTACCTGAAACAGGGGAGTTCGGCTCAGGTCGCGTTGCGGCTGCAAACGTTCGACAAGGCGATCGAGCGGCAAGTCCTGGTGTGCATAGGCGTCGAGGGTTGTGCGGCGAACTTGGGCCAGGAATTCGTGAAAGGTTGGATTCGCCGCGACATTCGCCCGAAGTACAAGCGTGTTGGCGAAGAAACCGATCAAACGCTCGACTTCCGGCTGCGTACGATTGGCGATCGGGCTGCCGACGGACACATCGTGCTGACCGCTGTATCGGGCCAACACAACCTGAAACGCGGCCAGCAACGTCATGAAAAGCGTCGCGTTCTCGCCCCGCGAGAATTCTCGCAGCGCTGTGGTTAGTTCGGCGCCAATGCTGCAACGTTGTACCGAACCTTGGAATGTTTGCGTGGCAGGACGGGGAAAATCGTGCGGAAGTTCCAAATGCGGCGGGGTGTCTCGTAGTTGACCGGTCCAGTAGTCGAGCAATGTGTCCACGCGACGTTCCGACAATTGTTCGCGCTGCCACACGGCGTAATCGGAAAACTTAATTGGAAGTGGGCACAGTTCAGGTTCGCGATGTTCGGCCAGTGCCTGATAGCATTGGGCTACTTCGTCCGCCAATACCGCCATCGACCAACCGTCGGCGATGATGTGATGCACGGTCAGCAGCAGAGTATGCTCTTGCTCTGCCGTTTTCAGCAACGTGCCTCGCAACAGTGGCGGTGACGTCAGATCAAAAGGGATCAAAGCCTCATCCGATGCGATATCTTCGCTGCGAACCCTTCGCATCGGCTCCGGTACCGAAGTCAGATCAATCGTCGTCAGGTTCCAAGGGCACTCGGGCAGAATGACCTGCACGGGCTCTGCTTGCTCGACGCGGAACGCGGTTCGTAACGTTTCATGGCGCCCGATGATGATGCATAGTGATCGCTCAAGCAGATTGGGGTCTAGCGAACCGCGGAGACCGATGGCGATCGCGATGTTGTACTGCGGACTGCCTGGCGATAACTGATCTAGAAACCACAACCGCTGCTGTGCGAACGACAGCGGTGCCGGGCGATTTGTGTCGCGCGGTTGAATCTTGTGATGCGAAGCGGCCTTGCTTGATTGCGAGGCTCTCCACCGTTCGAGCAATGCCCGTTTTTCCGGTGAGAGCTGCTTGGCACGCTCAGCGTGATTGGACGGGAGCACTGGTATGACCCTTCGGCTGATCCAATGCGATTTGTAAGCTGGGGCAGTGCGAGGTCAATTCCGCCCGCAGATAGTCGACCAGCGGCTCGCGATGAACGGGCTCTTTCCACACCGAGAGCAGATCCTCGATCACATGATGCTCGGTCACCTGTTTTCGCTTTGAATAGCCTCGCACAATGGGGTGGATCGCCGTGCTTTGTTCCGCACGGTTTGTGTCATCTTTATGAACGCGCGAAATGGCAAACACGTCTGGCTCTGAATCGATCCGTTGTTGCCCGAATTCCATGGTCAGAACCAAATAGTGCTCGGACTCACCAAGATTGCTGTCGTGCATATAATCGACAGGCAGATCCTTGTAATACCGAGCCGCTCCAGAGGTGCGATCAACGATAATCAGATCGCCGAAGAAGCCCGTCTGCTGCCATAGTGCCGAGTTGCCGTTGATGCGGTCCAGCATATGTTCGGCGATCGCTTCAGGGTCGAGCGGCAGTGTCGTGTGCTCGAGTGGCTCACCTTCGTACGTTTCGGCCAACATCCGGCTTAGCGCCTGCACGTTGTAGCGGAAGCCGTGAATGAAACCGGACTGTTTCTTCTTAAAGTCGCGAGCTTGCATCAGGCCGCCGGCGAAGTACAGGTCGGGTATGTTCGTCGATTCCCAGCGGCTGGTTTGGTTGGGAAAGCGGTTGTCTATAACCAACTCGGGCCGACATGTTGCGTCAAAGGAAGAGGCGTCAAACTGAAAGCCCGTGCAAACAATGACGCGGTCGTACTCCATACTTTCTTGCTCCCCCGAGGCATGCGCGTAGGAGAACGACACTTCGTAATGATCGCCGACTTTGCAGATGCGCTCGACTCTTGCGTCGAGCAATGCGTTCTGCGATTTCAGTTGATACGTATCCAGAAGATTGTTGTTCACGGCCCTCAGGTCGCCGACAAAGTGCGTCTTCCATGCCAGCTTGATCGTCTCGGGGCTGGCCAAATGAATGAGCGATGCCGAGGGAATAAGCCGGTCCGCGGTTTCAAACGCCGAGTTTCCCTTGCCCAGAATCAAGACCCGCTGGCAGATGAAATCGTTTGGATCGACTGACACCTCGGCATAATTCTCGGCCAGCTCAATTCCTTCAATCTCTGGCACATAGGGTTGATTGCATCCGGTGGCGACAACTAACACGCGGGACGTGAAACGTCGACCATCGGCCAAGGTGATGTCGAAACGTTCATCTTTCCTGGCAATGTTCATGACATCGGCATTGAAGTGGATGTTTTGTTCCGTCTCGCGGGCAAAATCTTCCAGATAGCGAACCAAGTCATCCGCGTCTGGAAAATAGTCGCTGCTGTACTCTCGAAACGTGCGGCTGGCGTCTTCCGTAAGGAGCGAATTCCAATCCCATCGCAGGTTTACTTCTGGGTCGTTGCAGCCGGTGTGGATCTTGTTGATCGAAAGCAGCTTGCGATGCCGAGGATACTGCCGGAAAAAAGTTCCCGCTCCGGAGCCTCGTTCCAGAATGGCATAGTCACGTCCCGCGCGCTGGAGATAATACCCCAATTGGAGCCCCGCTGGCCCTGCCCCAATGATGAGATAGTCGAGCGGTTGCGGTTCTTGGCATGTCGTGTTGTTGCTCATGGGTTCCGTATCTTGCTCGGCCAATAATGCGGCTGCCTCGGAATCGGACATCGACTCTAAACGATCGAGTAAAGCGGCCTCCTCATGTTCCTGTTCCAATTGTCGTGCTTCAATGCGATGAACAAGCTGGGCAATTGTCGGGCACTCCAGCAGTTCGCTCAGCTCGATCGTGATACCAAGTTGCGGTTCCAGCCGCGCGGCGAGTTGGGTTGCCAACAGGCTGTGGCCACCGAGAGCAAAAAAGTCGTCGTCGATTCCCACTTGGTCCAGTCCGAAGACTTCTTCCCACACGGTTGCCATCAGCGCTTCGGTTTGGCTTCGTGGGGCGACGTATTCCGGTCGCTTTGCATTCTGGTCCGCTTCGGCGAAACATGGTGCCATCCATTGCCGGAGAATGGTGAACCGGTTGTTCTCAAGATATTCGCGGCACACGCTGCGCTGGACCTTGCCGCTACTTGTCTTGGGCAACGTGCCCGAGGAAATCAATATCACGCGGTCGACGACGATGTCATGCGCGGTGAACACATCACGACGAATGTCATCGAGGATGGCGTCGAGATCGTGTTTTTTCGGACGTGCGACTTCGTGGACAACGATCACCCGCTCTCGGCCATGGTGCTCCATGGAGAACACGGCGCCACTATAGGGTCGTAGCGCCGCATAGCTATTCTCAACGGTGCGTTCAATATCCTCGGGATGGTGATTGTTTCCAGAAATAATGATAAGGTCTTTCAGCCTGCCGGTGAGAAACAAGCTCCCATCGTCAAGAAAGCCAACATCGCCCGTACGCAAGAAAGGGCCCTGACCGTCGGGCAAGTGAGCGTTGAACGTGGCTTCGGTCTCCTCGGGACGATTCCAATAGCCCCCCGCGATATTCGGCCCGCGGACCCAGACTTCCCCCAGACTTGTCTCGGGAAGTTCTGTCAGCGAGTTCGGGTCAACGATTGCGAGATGCTGTCGCTCGGGCGTGTGACCACAGCGAACCAGGCGTCGCGCATGCTTTGTGTCGCCCGTCGTGCGGATGGCCCGTCTGGTGGCGAGCGATTCGACGTCGAACCATGAGGCGAATTCGCCGGAGATGGATTCTGCACTGGTGACCATCAAGGTTGCTTCGGCAAGCCCGTAACAAGGGCGGAAGATTTCTCGCCGCACACCGCAGGGGCCAAACTTCTTGACGAAGCGATCGATCGTCTCGGCACGGACCGGTTCCGCGCCACTGATTGCTACCTTCCAGCAACTGAGATCGAGATCGCGCAGTTCGTCTGGTTTGATGCGTTGCACACACAGGTCGTATCCGAAATCGGGTGCCCCCGTGGTGGTTGCCCGGTATTTCGAGATCGTGCGCAACCAACGAATGGGCCGCTGAAAGAAGGCGATCGGGGACATGAGGATCATGGGCCGTCCGCTGTACCATGCCTGGAGGACGAAACCGATGAGCCCAAGATCGTGATAAAGCGGCAACCAAGCCGCCGCGACGGCGTTCGGAATGTCTAGCTTCTGTTCGATCTGCGACAAGTTGTGGAGCAGATTACCATGTCGGAGCATCACGCCCTTGGGCGTGCCTGTCGATCCCGATGTGTACTGCAAAATGGCCAGGCTATCCCGGTTCAAAGCCACGGGACTCCACGTGTCGGCGAGTGTCTTGTCAATCTCGTCGGTTGCCAATCGAGTTTCGAGTTGTGCGAACGTGTTCAATAGCGGTGCGGATCGCTGGAGATCTTCGCCGATGCCCAACACCAGTCGTGCGTCGCAATCGCTTGCGATGGCTTGCAATCGTGGTCCCATGCGAGCCATTCGCATTGGGTCGGGTGGATAGACGGGCACCGCGACAACGCCTGCATAGAGGCAGCCGACGAGCGCCGCGATGTATTCCAAACCCGAATCGTACAACAGCAGGGCTCGCTCGTCTTGATATCCCAGTTGTTGCAATCGCCCGGCAATCGCACGTGCTCGTTGGTCGATTTCGCGGTACGTGGCTACTAGCGTGTGATCTTCGCCGTCGACCAAAAACGTGTAGGCGGTATTGTGCGGCTGCGCGAGGGCTCGCTCGTGGAACAGCTCCGTGAGGCTATTAGCGTTCAGCCCGCGCGCGCCGGCACCTTGCGACGGAAAGTCGCCATTGGAATCTTCGGGAAGCGGCGCGGAGAGGTGGTCCGCTCGCTTGGATGGTGTGTTAGCCATGGTGCCTGATTGCTTCGGTGGGCAGGAGTGTCGCGGCGTGATAGGCGGGGTAGATGGCGCCAAGGAGTCCGATCGAAAAGGCGATCGCGAATCCTTGTGCGATTACTAGTGGAGCAATATTACCGCTGACAATCGCGCTGGAGGTGGGAAGTCGGCTGAGAAGGTCGGTCAGTAGCAAGGCCAGCGCTGTTCCGAGAACGGCGCCGATGAGACAGAGCAGGCAAGACTCGATCATCACCATCTTGACGATGCGTGACTTCCGCCATCCGATCGCTCTAAGCACCCCGATTTCCGCCGTTCGCTCGAAGACGGACACGAGCATGGTGTTGAGCATCCCGATGGCGCCGATCATCAGCGCGATGGACGACGTCGTCCACGCCATCGCGGTGGCTCCTTGGATCTTGGCATCGGTGCCGACGTAGTCTTCCGTGGCCATCGCCGAAATGCCAATACACGCCGCATCGATTTGCTCGACGGTTTGGCGAGTCAAGTTTGTATTCGTGCTATCGGTGACCATGACATTGAACGCCGTGACGTAACCTTTTTGTCCCAATAGTTGTTGCAACTCCTCGATCGGCATGATCATCGCACCATTCTCAAAGATGTTGAATCGATCGTAGATGCCAACCACTTCAAAGAACTCTTCCTCATAGACTTCAACCCTGTCGCCGACTTGTTTATCCAGGCTGTTCGCAAGGATGCGGCCGAGCATCACGACGCGCCGGTCACCTGTTTGTAGATCGCGACCGGCGATTCGATGATGATCGTTTGTGATCGCGGCTCCCGGGCGAAGGCCCTGGACGACGACCCCGTACAACCCTAAATCCTCAAACGAAACGGCATCCAGCAGCGTCGGCTCTACGGATGCTACTCCAGCGATCTGAGCAATCTGATCGGCCATCGTGGCGTCCAAGACACTCGTCATTCGGTCGGCAACCCGAGCCCTTACGACTACAATATCGACGCCGTGGCCCTGATAAAGTTCCAAAAAGGAACGCTTGAAGCCATCGGCAACGCCAACCAAAGCGACCACAGCCGCGACAGCAATTGCCATTCCCGTAATCGTTAAACCCGATCGGACGCGTCTTCGCGTTACGTTCTTCAAAATCAGCGTAAAGAAACGCACGTTATGCCACCTAATCCTATGATGCGGGTCTGCCCGGGGAACCCCTAATGTATCAAAATTGGGGACTGGGTCAGGCGTCTTGAAGGGCGATGTCCATCGCATCCTTTGGTCAACGAGTATTACCGATTTGCCCATCTCGTCGAGTGTCGCGAAGTTGCGTCACACCAGCAGTACACAATTCCACGGTTGTTGATATGACACTTGAAGGGGAGACCGCTGCAAAGCCACTTCCACACACCGCGGGTGTCGTGCTGTGTGGGGGCCAGAGCCTTCGGATGGGAATGCCGAAAGCATGGTTGCCTTGCGGTTCGGAAGTGATGCTTCAGCGCGTTGTGCGGCTGATGTCCGAGGTGTGTTCGCCCATGGTGGTTGTAACATCAGCCGATCAAACGTTGCCCACCCTTGAACCCACGGTTGCCGTGGCTCACGACAGGAATCACGATCAGGGCCCATTGGAAGGGCTCGCCGTGGCATTGGGTGCAATCGGTGACTCTGCGGATACCGCGATGGTTGTTGCATGCGACGTGCCACTACTTCGCGCCGCGTTGGTGCGACATCTTGTCGATTGTGTGCAGGGGTACGACGCAGTAGTACCGTTGGTGGAGGGGAGACCACACCCGTTGGTGGCCGTGTATCGCACGCATGTGCATGAAACGATTGAACGGCGACTGCGGTCCGGCCACTTGAAGTTGCGTGACTTTCTCGGCGAGATCAACGTGCGCTACGTCGAAGTTGACGAATTGAAGTCCGTCGACCCTACGCTGGAGAGTCTACAGAACATCAACCAGCCCGAGGAGTATCGATCCTTTGCACGGCAACTCGGCTTTGAAGTGCCAACGGAGTTACGTCGGGAACCGGAATAGGTTTACGTATCCAGCGGCATGGCCGAGGCTTGGAGAATGGCGGTTTGCACGGCGTAGTCGTGCTCGTAGCTGAAGTCGGTGTCTTTCTCGCCGCGAATGATCTTCGCCATGTCGGCGGCGTCGCCCACATAACGGTCGTAGCTTCCGAACTGGACCGTTTGATACTTGCGACTGTAGCCGTCTCGGGCCTCCGAAAGTGCGATGCGGACATCTGGTGCATCAAGCGGTTGAATATGAAAGGTGCCCTCAGTGCCACAAACCGTAAACTGCCGCCGGGAGAAACCTTCGACTTCCATCGCCGACGACTTGACCGTGGCCAGCGCCCGAGGGTAGCTCAGCACGGCCAACATGTTGTCTTGTAACTTGTCGTCGATGTTTGCGGCATGCTGGTGGTAGGGTGTGACAGACTCTGGTTTGCCAAGTACGCCGATGACGAGATCCATGATGTGGCATCCCAGCTCGAACATCATTCCGCCAGCGAAGGTCGCCAGGAGACCTCGCTTGCTTGGCGACACAACTTTGCTCATCACGGTGTGAACCTCGAACGGTTCGCCTAACCAACCGCGCTTCAAGAAGTCGCGCATCAAGATCACGGCCGGGCTGTAGCGGTACATGTAGCCCATTTGCACGAGTAGATGCTGCCGCTCGGCAGAGTCCAAGATTCGCTTGAAATGTGGTAGCGATGTCCCGGCCGGTTTGTCGAGATGGATATGCAGTCCCGCATCGATGCATAGTTCGGCGGTCGCGAGTGAATCGGCCACACGCGTTTCGACGGCCACTGCCTTGAGGCCAGATGTGTTGAGCAATTGCTCCTGTGTCAACCAGGGCAGATCGCGATAGGGCGAACGGCCTTGCGCAGCATGCCGCAACTCGGGGTCCGGCTCAACAACGCCGACAACTTCAAAGTCCTTCGATCCCCGCAACGCGGCCATCTTGCCATCCGCATGGGCATGTCCGACCCCGATTTGACCGATCTTGATTTTATCCATGTCGCAAGGTCTCTCGCGCACGAGTGAAACACTGATTCGTACCATTGCTCACACAAGAGCTATTGCAGTCAGTTCATAGGATGGCCTTTTCACGGTTATTTCTATTCCACCGTGTTTCGCAGAACACCCACGCCTTCGATTTCGACTTCGACGACGTCACCCGCATGCAGGGGCTTGGTTTTGCCGGGAGTGCCGGTGAAGATCAAATCGCCGGGCTGTAGCGTTACGTGCTGGCTGATGAAGCTCACGGTTTGAGCGACGTTGTGGACCTGGTTCTTGGTATTCGTTTTCTGTTTGACCTCGCCGTTCACGCGGAGTTCCATCTTCAGATTGTTGTAATCGATTCCCGATGCAATGAAAGGACCGCAAGGCCCGAAGGTATCCGAACCCTTTGCACGCCACCATTGGACGTCGTTTCGTTGCCACACTCGTGCGCTGATGTCGTTGCCGCAGGTGATACCCAAGACATAGTCGAGCGCCTTGTCTTCCGGTACGTTCTTCGCCTTTCGACCGATGACGATTACTAACTCGGCCTCGAAATGCACTTCACCAGAGTTTGCAGGAAGAATGACGGGGCCTTCATGGCGTTGAAGACACGATGGTGTCTTGAAGAATGGCTCAGGTGTCTCAGGCGCGGGACGATCGCCCAAATGGTCGCGGTAGTTGCCGGCCAGTGCAATCACGTTGGTCGGCACAGACGGGATTAGGATCTTGATATCGGCAAGCGCGATTAGATCGTTCGTCTTACTCCACGTTCCGAACAGATCCCCCTTCAAACGACGAACCTTGTCTCCTTCGACAAGCCCGTAGCTGATGGCACCATCCTTTTCAAATCGAACATACTTCTGTCCATCGTCTGCCTGTGTGCGTTTGGCCGTAGCCACGGTCAGTAACAAAAGGATGATCGTGACGTATCTCGATGCACTTTTTCCTTGTGTCGCAAAGGAAGCTGATTGCATGTTGTTCTCCACTGGATGTAAGTCGAGTGATTCTCGGGCAGCTGTACGATGCCACGATCGTAGTCCATGGCGGGGCTGGGATCAAAAAGTTGGTTCAGCGCGAGGTAACGCGGATTTTGCGGGGGGGCGTCGTGCGTCGTATACTGCGATTCTGGCCCGTCCGTGCGTGATGGAAACGTTGCCAGTAACAAGAAGCGAAATTCCAGTTCCATGACTCTCGCAACCAGGTTTTTCATGCGAAATCGACGAGGCACAACCGGCGTCTTGCCCTCATTCGTTTTGTTGTATTGCATATTGGGTGGACTTCATACGTGCGTGACAGCTCAGGACGTTTCCGCGACCCCCAATATCGTTTGGATTTGGGCCGACAATCTGGCGTATGGCGATCTGGCTTGCTATGGAAATCAGACGATAAAGACTCCGGCCATCGATCGACTTGCCGCTGACGGTGTGCGATTGACGCAGTATTACGTGGCACACACGGTGTGCAGTCCGTCGCGAGCCGGATTTCTAACGGGCCGACAACCGTTTCGCGCAGGCATCGTCGATGTGCTGCGTCCCGACAGCCCATCGGGCTTGCCAGATGACGAAATCACGATTGCCGAGGTATTGCGCGAGCAAGGCTATGCCACGCTCGCTGTCGGCAAATGGCACCTGGGTGATCACGTCGAATATCTACCCACGCGGCACGGCTTCGACCACTACTTTGGCTTGCCTTACAGCATGGATATGTTGCCCACGATTTTGTATCGCGACGAAGAGATCATCGAACGACTTCCGGGAGCAAAGGTTGGCAACATCACCGAGCGACTTGTCGACAGGGCTGTCCAGTTCATGGAGACGAACCGTGACCGACCTTTTTTCCTCTACTTCAATCACACGCTGCCGCATCCTCCCATCACGTTGCCCAAGGGCAGCAATGAAAAGGGATTATCGAACTACGAAGCGGCGATCGAGCATCTGGACCTACAGACCGAAACCTTGTTGACTGCCATCGATTCCTTGGGGCTTCGTGACCGTACGCTGGTCGTTTTCACGAGCGACAACGGCCCGATGAGCGTCGGGGGTGATACGGGTGGATTGCGTGGGCGAATTGCCGAGTCTTATGAAGGTGGTGTGCGTGTCCCACTGGTGGCGCGTTGGCCAAAGGAGATTCCCGCCGGAGAGGTTGTTGATGTGCCGTGTATTGCGATGGATTTCTTTCCGACGTTCGTCGGCTTGGCTCGCGCGACCATGCCGAACGACCGCATTTACGC
>CAZNXE010000055.1:0-24179 GCA_964576465.1 uncultured Planctomycetaceae bacterium | reverse complement strand
GTGCCGGGATTGTAGACCCCCGCGGTTTCGATGCCGTCATCGTTCCAATCGCCGACCAGCGGCTGCCAACCGGGAATTCCATAGTTGAATGGGGCCACATCGGCGGGGCCCGAGTCGTTGGTGAATCGCAAGAAGTAGGTTGCCGTGAGCGGGTTGTAAACGCCGATCGTGTCGATGCCCAAGCCCTCCCAGTCGCCAGCCAATGGAACCCAATTCGGAATTCCATAGTTAAACGCCGGCACATCGGCCACGCCGGTGCTGTTTTGATTGCGCAGAAAGAACGTGGCGGTGGCCGGGTTGTAAACGCCAATCGTGTCGATGCCGTCCGCGTTCCAGTCGCCAGCCAGCGGAACCCAACCGGGCACGCCAAAGTTGAACGCCGGATAGTTGGCCACGCCCCCTGCATTTGAGTCGCTAAGGAAAAACGTGGCCGTCTCCGAATTGTAAGCACCAATCGTATCGATGCCGTCGCCGTTCCAATCACCGGAAATAGGATGCCACTGCGGCAGCCCAAAATTGAACGTCGGCAACCCCGCCGGCACGTTGGTGTTAGAAGTTCGCAAAGAAAATCCAGCAGAACTAACCGCGCCAACCGCATCGCCGGGTGAGACAAAAATGCTGCCGAGGAAATCAGTCGAGTCACCGGGCACGGTGCTGGCGAAGAAACGTCTCAATTCGGGGTGCAGTGCAATGAACTCAGCGCTTAAGCCACGTTCGCCGAACAGGTAGCCGGTGGCCGCCTGTCCAGAGCCTAGCGTAATATTCTGAAATGAATCGTTCGTAATCGTCGCCGCCGGTGGGCTGCCATTGGTGTCGATTCCGTCGAGGAACGGAGAAGGATGTTGCTCGGTGATTGAGTAGACTCCCGCCGGCAAAATGAAGCCACTCCCCGGCACCTCAACCAGCGAGAAGCCACCATCGAGGGCTGTCTGCACCGAGACACTAAACACCACAGGACCGTCGATCTTGGTGATGATGATCGTTACCCCGGGGATCCCCAATTCGTCGCCATCGAAGATCCCGTCGTTGTCTCGGTCGGCGAACACAGCCCCGCCAAAGCTCACCGGATCACCAACACGAAGCGTTACCTGAGCGATGTTTGAAAGCGCACCTTCGACGTCTCTTACTCGATAAGTAAACACATCGGCCCCGGCGAAACCGGGGTTGGGGATGTAGACGATTCGCTGCGTGCCGAAATCGATCAAGGTCGTGCCGTTGGTCGGTTGTCCGACAATCTGTAGTGAAGGGCGGTTGATCTGGCTGTCAATGTCAAAGTCATTGGCCAACACATCGATCAACACGGGGGCGCTCACCGCGGTTCCTGCCACATCGTCGACGGCCACCGGAGGATCATTTACCGGAACGATGGTAATCACCACGGTGGCAGGGTTGGAAACTTCACCGCTGTCATCTTGAACGGTGTAACTGAACACATCGATGCCGGAGAAATTCGGCGCCGGCGTGTATAGCACTTGGCCGTTGGCGGGGTTCACTTGGGCGATTCCACTAGCAGGCCCTGCCACGACAAGAACCGTCGAGGGGACTAGCTGGCCATCAGTGTCAGAGTCGTTAATCAGCACATTGATGGCAACGGGGGTATCCTCGAGTGTTATTGCGTTGTCGTTATTGGCAACAGGCGGAACCGCTGGTACGTCGAATGCCTCGATTACCACGGGTGAATTCCCACTGCCGCCATCGCTGGCGCTAACCCCCATGCCGCGTCTCGCGAAGGCCGTCCAGATCTCACTTTGATTGGCTCCTCCGGTGAGCACTTGATCGGCCATCAGAATCGCGTCTCGCGCATCGAGGAATGAAGGATTCGCCGGCTGGAGCTTCATTCCGTCAAGCACCAGTTGCATCGTCAGGTTATTTCCGCCGGTGCCGTTATAAAGATCCGTATCGAAGCCCAGTTTGTCGATCAGTAACCAGTTCATGTCCCACAGGGCAGAGGCCCAAATCTCGCCAGCATTGTGGACCTGATTGTTCGGGAAGGCACCGTTAAAATCGCCATAGGTCAAGGGGTCAATCGTCATGTCGAAGCTGTAGGGAAATCGTCGAATCCCAGGGCCGTCGACCGGCAGCCCCAAGACATAGTTGCCGACAGGATACGCATCGAACTTGGCGTCGCTGGCTTTCTGCGTCAGCATCAACCCCCACCAATCGCTCCACCCCTCGCCCATCCCGCCGCTTTGAAGCGCATTCAGTGCATTCGAGTTTGCCGCACCTCCGGTTAAACGGTTTGAAATACCGTGCGCATACTCGTGCCAAATAATAACATTCGACAGGTCGCTATCCCGCTGGGGTGTGGTGAACGTGAAGATGAACTGCTGCATCCGCGGCGCGAAACCATCGGGCGGTGTCGCGAAGTTGGCGTTGTCGGTTCCTGATCCATCTTGTGCATCGGCCTGCACGGCGTCGTTGGCGAGACCACCGCGCCCGTAGTTGTTGACCTGAAAGTTGCCTGCCGCCTCCGTGAATCCGTACTGATAGGAAATGTCGTGCGCAATGTTGTTCGCGTAGAACAAATTCGTGATGGCAGCCGATAGATAAGCGTCGGGTTCCGATCCAAGATCGAGAGGGAATCTGAAATCCAACTCGGCACCGCCGTCTGGACGGAAACCGCCCATATTGTCCGCATCGATATCTTCTTGAGCGAATACGTTATTGCCCCGGGTATCGGTGAATTCCGCACCCGCGATACCGTCGATATCATTCCATCCAAACGGTGAGGCGAGCGGATCGTTCACATCGACAACCGTCGAGCGGTTGCCATCGTCTGGATTCTCCAGTGGCAATGCGAACACTTCGTACAGGGCCTGGTCCACCCAATCAGACAATCGCAGAAGTTCTCCTGTCGTGGCGTCTACGCTCGCATCAATCCAGTGATCACCATCGGGGGTTCTCGCCACTGCATTCCAACTAAGTCGAAGTCCCCCATCCGCGCTGGCAACATACTGCAGTTCCATCGGAATCGAATCGAGCGACAAACTACTGAAATCCAGCACGGACGACTGACGGACTCCGCCAGTAAACTCACTGATCGACGGCAGGCTGCTTGATGAATAGCCCAAGGCGCTGGCAAATGCTGACACCGCATTGATGGAGCTAAGCGCTGGCACAACGGTTGTCTGTGTTAGTCCCTGGAGACCTGGCACAAAGCTGCTGCCCACATTAATGACGCTCCCGTCGGCAGCCACATTGATGTTGATATTCGCATCGGCGATCTCCATTCCATTGAACGTCTGGCGTAGATAGAGATGCGTGACGCCTGTCCGCTCGTTCACAAACCGATTCGCCAGCGAAAAGTTGGCGAGATCACTTGGCTCCAAACCCAAAGCGCCAGCCTGCGATGTCAGAAACTGGGTTGCGATATCCAACGCATCGCCCGTTGCGGGACCACTGAGAAACCTGCCATCTTGGTTGATCAGATGGATCTGGTAGGTCGAGATAGCCGTCAGCCCACTGTACTCGATGGGGCGCGTGCTTACGCTCAGCAGCTGCCTGTGCTCGAGCGTCTCGAATCGCGCGGACCGAAAACGCACGATGCGTGCGCGAAGCTTCTCTTGCCGACGGAAGTGTCCCCCGTAATTCATGAATCACTCATTCCTCTAATTTGAAAGCTCGACATTTAGTGCGCACATGGAGTCGACTCCTTCGATTGCCGCGACAAACTTGTCTATTGTGGACTCCCGCCAAAGCGGTCGTCAATAATTTTGCCGTCCCGGGGTGAACAATTTGGGGCAATGAAAGACAATGCCGGAGAATCACTACCCACCCCTGATGGCTTGAAGCGTCGCCCGACGGGGTCTATCTTTCAGTGCCTCTTGAGGTGTCATGGCACATGGTTGATGTCCCCGAATCCGGGTCTGCGATGCACATTCTGTACGTACATAAGAACTTTCCGGCTCAGTTTGGGCATCTGGCGGCTCAGCTTGTGCGTGACCATGGGCACCAATGTTCGTTCGTCACGAATGTGCCCGCGGGCGAGGAGGGGGGCATTCGGCGGCTTCATTATGATCCCGTGGGTGGTGCCAAAGAAAGTACGCATTATTTTGCCCGATCGTTCGAGAATGCGATTGCCCATAGCCATGGCGTCTACAAGGCATGCAAAGCCGCGCGTGATTTGAAGCCCGATTTGATCGTTGGCCACAGCGGGTTCGGGTCGACGTTGTTCCTGCGAGATCTCTACGATTGCCCGATCATCAACTACTTCGAGTACTTCTATCACGCGCACAACAGTGACCTCGACTTTCGTCCGGAGTTTCCGCCGCTCGACCAAGACGTGCTGCGAGCTTATGCCCGCAATGCGACGATTCTGCTGGACCTCGACAATTGCGACGCAGGCTACTGCCCCACGAACTGGCAGCGGTCTCTTTTTCCGGCAAACTTCACTGACAAGTTGCAGGTCATTTTCGACGGCATCGACACTGAGCTTTGGACACCGAGAGAAGACCTGCCACGGGTAATTCAAGACCGCGCGATCGACAAAGAGACGCGAATCGTGACGTATGTATCGCGTGGGATGGAAGCCATGCGCGGCTTCGATATCTTCATGCAGGTGGCCAAGCGGATCTATCGCGAAGAACCCAACACCATCTTCATCGTCGTCGGCGCCGAACGAACGGCTTACGGCGGCGACCAGAAGCACATCAAAGCCAGTAGCTTTTTCAAGCATGTGCTCGAGCAGGATGAATACGACCTGTCGAAGTTCGTTTTCACGGGCCGCCTGCCGCCGCAACATCTGGCCGAATTACTGGCGATCAGCGATTTGCATCTGTACCTCACCGTGCCGTTCGTCCTCTCATGGTCGTTGTTCAATGCCCTGTCATGTGGATGCACCGTAGTGGCCTCGAACACGCCACCGGTTCGCGAGTTGATCGAACACGAACAGACCGGATTGCTGGCCGATTTTCACGACGTCGATATGTTCACCAATCACGCGCTACGTGTGCTACGCAATCCGCCAGAACACAAACACCTCGGCGAGGCAGGGCGACACCTCATTTGCGAGAAGTACACAACCGACCAGAGCATCTCGAAGATGTTGAGCATGTACGAAAGCGTGGTATCGACATCGTGATGAACGAGTCAAGAGCCGTAGGTCAGGGCTCGCCCTGACATGAGCCTGCCAGAGCCCGTGAGAACCGAAGCGGTCTCATTCGGCCACTTACCCTTCGTTTCAGCAGATCGTACAGAGCGCAGGTGCATCGTCAGGGCAAGCCCTGACCTACAAACTTAGGCGTGCGGCAGATAAGAACATACCGATCACAACCCGACGCGTAAGCGAGGGAACGCAGTGTATTACCGATTGGTCCCTCGCTCACGCGTCGGGTTGGTATATTCTTATTCCCCGCTCGCCTTCACACCAACTCGCGAATCGCCTTTGCATCATCTGGCTGGATGCGGGTTGGGCGGTTGGATTGGTCGGGTACCGTGGTTTCGGGATCGATGCCGAGGTTGTGGTAGACGGTGGCCAGTATGTCGCGATAGTGGATAGGCCGCTCGACTGCTTCGCCGCCGATGCGGTCGGTCGAGCCGATCACTTGGCCGGTTGGCATTCCGCCGCCGGCGAGAATGGCGGAGTTAACGCGAGACCAGTGATCGCGACCGGCCTTGTCGTTGATCTTGGGCGTTCGGCCGAACTCACCCCACACCACCAGCGTCACATCATCTTGCAATCCGCGGTCGTGTAGGTCTTGGACCAAGGCTGATATGCCGATGTCGAATTGCGGCAAGTTCTTACGGAGATGGCTGAAGTTGTTGCCGTGCGTGTCCCAAAAACCGTAGGCCACCGTCACACACCGGGCGCCTGCCTCTACCAATCGTCGGGCGATCAACAGTTGATCGTTCCACAACGGTGCCCCATCGCCCTGATGCTTTGAAGAGCCGCCTCCGTAACGCTCACGTACCTTGGCATCTTCCTTCTCCAGATCGACCGCGTCGACCAGCTTGTTCGATGTGAGCACGTCGAACGCCTGACGATAGTTGGTGTGGACCCCGTCTGCTTCAGCCGAAGCGGCTTGACGTTCCAATGCGTCGATCGACGAGAGCAGCGACTGGCGGTTGTTGAAGCGGGCGGGCGAGATGAACCGTAGCTTCATGCTGGCCATGTCTTCGCCGTCGGCCTTCACACCCGCGTGGACTCGTCCAAGCACGCCGGGGCCGGGGATGTTGTACGGACGGTGCTGCATCGTGGGAAACAGATCGACATACGCCGGCACCACCATGTTGGTTGGCCCTTGCACACGGCTAACAACCGAGCCGAAGTTAGGCGTACCGTCACGCTGGCTGACCGACATTGGAACGCCGGTCAGGTTTTGGAAGCTGCTGTGTTCGTCGCGCTGGCCGACGATCGATCGCAGCACGATTAGCTTGTCCATCGTGGCGGCCAGCTTCGGCAGATGCTCGCAAACTTGAATGCCGGGCACGTTGGTATCGATCGGCGAAAACTCACCGCGAATCTCCGTCGGAGATTCCGGCTTAAGATCGACCGTATCTTGATGCGAAAGACCGCCACTGAGGTAGACCATAATCACGGCCTTGTGCGACCGTCGAGCGGCCGCATCCTCGGCGGCCATCAGTTGCGATCGTGACATCCCCGGGTAGAACAGCCCGCAGGTGGCAAGTGAGCCGACCTTCAAGAACGATCGCCGCGAGACGCCGTCGCAATATCGATGTCGGGGGCCAAACAAAGTGAGCATCGGGCGTGGCTTGGGTGGTGGGATACCGATGGGGAAAATGCACGTGCAGTGTAGCCGGACCCAGCGAAAACCGCAAAACTCCCGGGATAGGCGGATGAACGAGTTACACCTCAAGCCCAAGCCAATCAGTACAAACGGTAGCTGTGGGATCGACAACTCGCCGGTAGTCCGATTTTGCGATGGAGGGAGGTTCCCGATACAATAATTCTCTCCCCCCACAACGCAATCGTTCCCTCCCCTCAACCCCGCCTAGAGGAATCGTGGCCATGCGTCAGCCCGCCAGGAGTGTGTGTCGCGCGACCGATCACCAATGCGGTTCCCATAACAACCCGATGGCCCCGCCGGCGAACGACCTGATACGTGTCGGCTCACGGCGATGGTTCTTACAAACCGGGATGACGGGTCTGGCCGGAATGTCGCTGCCGGGGATGTTGCAGTCGCAAGCACAAGCTGGGACAGCTTCTTCGCCGAACGCAGACCGCAAGTCGGTCATTTTGTTTTGGCTTTCCGGCGGGCCAAGCCACATCGATATGTGGGATCCCAAGCCGGATGCTCCCGCGGAGATACGTGGCCCCTTTGGCAGCATCTCGACAAGCGTGCCGGGGATCTCCCTCTGCGAACACTTGCCGTTGCAGGCGCAATTGATGGACAAGATGTCGATCATCCGCTCGGTCGATTGTTCGGCCAGCAATCACACGCCAACCACCATGCAGGCAGGCAACGCGTTGGCCCGTCGCACCAACGATGGAAACGACGGCGGTGGCTACCCTTCGATGGGTTCGATTGCCGCCAAGTTTCGCGGTCCCAACGATGTGGCCATGCCACCGTTCGTCGGTCTGGCCGACAGTTGGGCCGCCGACGTGTGGGGCGCGGGACACATGGGAAGCCAGTTCGAGCCGATCAAAGGAAAAGAACTGCCCGGTCGATTGACCGCGCCCAAGGGAATCGACGTCGATCGGTTACAGAATCGCGATCAACTCCGTAACGAGTTCGATCGCATGCGGCGGAGTCTTGATCGTGAACACGCGATGGACCATGTGGACCGCTATCAGCAAATGGCCTACGACATGGTTCTCTCGGGCAAGACCGAAAAGGCGTTCGATATCTCCCAGGAGAGTGATGTGACGCGCGATGCTTATGGACGGACGAGCATCGGCGAAAAAGGCCTGCTCGCCCGGCGGCTTGTCGAGGCGGGCACAACGTTCGTTTTGGTCAGCGGTGCATGGGGCTATTTCGACCACCATGGTGACGAAGTGAAATGGGGCGGAATCGAGAAGGGGCTCACGCCGCTGTTACCCCGTATCGATCAGGTGATGCACGCCCTGATTACCGATCTCGAACAGCGCGGGCTGCTCGATTCGACGTTAGTGCTGATGATGGGCGAATTCGGACGTTCGCCGGTGATGACCAAAACCCGAGGGCGCGGACATTGGACCAACGCAATGTCGATGCTGGTGGCCGGCGGTGGCTTGCGAAGTGGGCAAGTGATTGGAAGCACCGACAGTCGTGGCTATGGCATCACGTCCGATCGCGTTTACCCTGCCGACTTGGCAGCCACAACGTTCAGGCACTTGGGCATCGACTTGGGCACTCACTGGATTAACCCCCAGGGTCGCCCCATCGCAATTGTGACCGAAGGCGGTCAGCCGATCCCGGCATTGAGCTAGGGATTTGCTCAACAATTGAGAGCCAATCCCAGTTCAACCTCGACGGGTGACGCTTCTTTGGATTCTAGCTTGCACCATGGATTCTGGGAGACGGATTTGCGTTTTGAACGCAGGCCGTGGATAATTCGCCCGCATGTATCGCGGCTGCTTGAACAAGCCGGCGGGTGTAATACCCGCATGGAAAACGTCAGGCACTTGGGCTCTCAAGGAGAATAGACCATGCGGGGTAAGCGACGATCGCGGCGCAACGGTTTTCTGTCCTTCTCGAAATGGCTAGGGCAGAACAAATCCCATCGTCCCACGGGTCTTGCAATGTCACGCGGTCCAGCGATGGAGCCTCTGGAGCATCGGCGGATGCTGGCCGCCGATCCTGTCTTGTTGGCCAGTATTCAGAACGCGGGTGTCGTTCGCAGTTCGTCGCCCGAGAATCTAATTGATGTGGATGGTGTCGTCTTCTTTTCAGCGTTCGACGCCACGCACCGGCAAGAGCTTTGGAAGTCTGACGGCACATTTGCGGGAACGACGCTGGTCAAAGACATTTGGCCAGGGACGGGGGCATCAGAGCCAGAGCAACTGATCAACGTTGGGGGGACACTATTCTTCACCGCCAACGATGGAGTCAACAATCGCGAGTTGTGGAAGTCCGACGGTACCGAAGCAGGAACGGTACTGGTGAAGGATGTTTTTCCTGGCCCGAATCCCAGTCCGACTAAGTCGGGAGGAGAGCCAATTCTCATAGCCGCTGATGGCGATATCCTCTACTTCTTTGGCGACGACAATACCTCAAGCGGTCTTTGGAAAAGCGACGGTACAACTGCCGGAACGGTGTTGGTCAAAGAATTAGATCTCAATACGGCCGTAGATGACAATTCCATTCTCTTCAATGGCACGCTTTACTTTGAGGCATCCAATCAAATCTATCGCACTGATGGCACGGAAGCAGGCACGGTTCCGATCACCAATCTCCCTGCATCCAGTCAAGGTCCTACTGAATTCGTCGAGTTTGATGGGAAGCTGTTTTTTGGCACGGTTGACGGTCTTCGGTCGACGGATGGCAGCACCGGCGGCGAGGTCTTGATTAAGTCGCTTTCCGAAAGACCTTCTGGGAAGACCGTTGTCGGCAATACGCTCTTCTTCCGCATTGGCCTCGATGAATTATGGAGATCGGATGGCACCACCGCCGGCACCTGGCGCGTGAAAACCATCTCCGGTTTTAACAATTTTCCCTCTGCCTTTACTGCTCTCGGCGACAATCTCATATTCTCAGCCGGGGATGCCAACGGAAGAGAGTTGTGGATAAGCGACGGCACCACCGCCGGAACCACTGTATTGAAGGACATCCTTCCAGGAAGCGAAGGTTCATTTCCCAGTTCATTCACCGAATTCAATAACCAACTGTTCTTCAGTGCCGATGGTCCGCAAGGCCGTGAGTTGTGGACGACCGATGGTACGGAAGCGGGCACTGTGTTGTTCAGCGATATTATGCCCGGGAGCGGGAATTCTGATCCCGTAGAACTGCTGGTGGTGGGCAACACGCTCTTTCTGAGCATGAGATCACCTGAAGCTGGCAAGGAGCTTTGGAAGAGTGACGGAACCGTGGCTGGCACGGTGATGGTCAAGGATCTCTTCGGCAATGCCAACCCCTACAGCGACGCAATGGCCCGTCGTTTCACGCAGGTCGATGACACGGTTTTCTTCAGCGCCGGATTCGATTTGTGGAGCATCGATGACACGCAATCAGCAGCGTCGTTAGTCGCCAATTTCAATCCTGGTATATCAAGTCCCGCCTGGTTCACCGAGTACAACGGTGAGTTAATCTTCGCGGCTGACGATGGAAGCACGGGCCTCGATCCGTGGCGTTCCGACGGCACCGCAGTTGGTACCACGGTGATCAAGGACATCAATCCGTCTGCGCAGTCTCTCCTGCAACGAGATCCGGTCGTGTCTCCCTTTGGGTTTATTTATCCCGGGTATTCAGTTGGGGCGTTCACACCCTTTCAAGGCGAACTTTTCTTTACCGCCGACGATGGCGTCATCGGAGCTGAGTTGTGGAAGACCGACGGCACCGCGGGCGGCACGGTCTTGGTCAAAGATATCAACCAGGGCGCCCTAGGCTCGTATCAGGGATCGTATGCCGGCGGTCTAACACGCTTCTCTGGCGGGCTGGTGGAGAGCGGGGGAAATCTATTTTTCGGAGCCTATACCGAGGCGCTAGGCTTCGAACTTTGGAAGAGCGACGGCACGGCAAGTGGAACAGTCTTGGTCAAGGACATTACCTCAGGAAACGAAGCCGCCTCGGGTGCTGATCTCACTACGAATTTCTACTACGGACTCAGAGAGTTAACAGACGTCAATGGGACGCTCTTCTTCTCAACACAAACCGGTGATGGCGACTATGAGCTGTGGAAGTCCGACGGCACCGAAGCCGGCACCGTGCGTGTCAAGGACATTCTTCCCGGAACAGGTACTTCGTATCCTCGCTACTTGACGGAATTCAACAACACGCTGTTCTTTGTAGCCGACGATGGCCAAAACGGTCGAGAACTTTGGAAATCAGACGGCACCGAAGCTGGAACTGTTTTGGTGAAGGACATCATTCCTGGCCCAGGCGGTAGTTCCTTTCCCGGATTCTTTCCTGGTTCCGGTCCGAATCCCTTGGTCGTTGCTGACTCGACACTTTTCTTTACAGCAGACGATGGAACCACCGGTTTTGAACTCTGGAAAACTGATGGCACCACCGCCGGAACCGTACTTGTTGCCGACATTGTACCCGGCAGCGGTTTCTCGTCCCCTGATCAAATCACCCCGATCCTTGGCGGTGTGGTATTCACGGCCGATGACGGAGTGAATGGCCGCGAACTGTGGCGTAGCGACGGCACGGCCGCGGGAACCCAAATTGTCTCGGATCTGTGGACAGGCAGCGAAGGTTCCGACCCCGATGAGCTGGCGTACATCGGCACAAAGCTCTATTTCGCCGCCAACGACGGCAACATCGGCCGGCAACCATGGTCGGTCGAATTGGGGCCTGTCGCCAATGCCGGGGGACCCTACTCGGGAGTCGAAGGGACGTTGATCGCGTTGAGCGGGTCGGCGGAAAACGTCGTCGGGCTCTTGTTCGAGTGGGATCTGGACAACGACGGGCAGTTCGACGATGCCGTGGGCGAGAATGTCAACTTCAATGCCACCACCGATGGTGTGTTTACCGTCGGCCTGCGAATCGACGGTCCCGGCGGACCGACCGACACGACGACCGTCACCGTGGTACCTCAGACAGTCGACATCGGCGGGCCCTATTCAGGCAACGAAGGGAGCACGATCGCGTTAAACGCGTCGTCGAACTTTGCGGGGCTATTCGAGTGGGATCTGGACAACGACGGGCAGTTCAACGATGCCGTGGGCCAAAACGTTAGCTTCAGCAACAACCCGGACAACGGAGTGTTCACCATCGGCCTTAGAGTCGGCGGGCCCGGCGGGCTGATCGACTCGACGACCGTCACCGTGGTCAACGTCGCACCCACGGCGTTCTTCACGGGCATCCCTGATATCTACCGTGGAGAGACAGTGACTTTCGCGTTCACCGCCATCGATCCTTCACCGGTCGATCAGGCTGGCTTGTTCACGTTCGAGATCGACTGGGATGGCAACGGCACCGTCGATGAAACTCTCGCAGGCGTGCCTAACGGAACCGCGGTACAACACACGTTCCCGACGCTGGCCGCCAACAACATTCAAGTTCGCGCTACTGACAAAGATGGCGGCACCGGCAGCTTTAGCCAAACACCCATCACGGTCAGCCCGCACGTGCTCCGTGATGATGGACAAGGCAACATCGATCTCATCTGGGGCGGCACGCCGGGGCTCGATGCGGTATTCGCGATTGGCTCAGGACCGGCGCTAGCCCTGTTCGTGCAGTTCGAGAATTCCCTGCCGGTCAACCGGCTCGATCTAATCGGTTCGGCCGCCACTGGCAAAATCATCCTGTACGGCTATGGTTTTGTCGACGTGTTGGCCGCTGAATTGGCCAACGGCAACGTGGTTGAGATTCACGGTGGCGATGGCGACGACGTGATCGCGGGCGGATTTCTGGGTGATGCGTTGTTTGGCGATGCCGGCAACGATCTGATCCTAGGCGGAACCCAAGGCACCGATGGCGACGACATGCTCTTCGGCGGTTCGGGGCGCGATACCCTGTTTGGCCACATCGGGGCCGACACCTTGGACGGCGGTTCCGGCGAAGACCTGCTTGTGAGTGATCGGCTCAACTTCACCGGTAGCACGGCGCAAGCGGTGATCGCCATCGACGCCGAATGGAAGTCGGCCCGACCGTATGCCGAACGGGTAAGCAACATCCTAGGCATCACCTCCTCGGGTGTGAACGGCAGCAACATTCTGCAACCGGGCGTGAACATCCTCAATGACGGCGATGTAGACTCACTAATCGGTGGCCTTGGCGACTTGGATTGGTTTTTCTACGGCTTTGGACAAGATCTTCTTGGTGACGCAATCGAAGTCGATGAAGAAGAAACCGACAGCAATCTGTAAGGCCTTAATCCAGCCGTTCGCTTCGCCTCATCACCAAGCGGCGACCGTGGCCTGACGTGTCTCTTGGTCAGCCGGTATACTGCACGTTCAGCGGCAATCCGTGCCGTATCCTCGCACTGACGATTCGCTTTACCCTTTAGCAGGAACTTCGCATGCCCGGCGAGAGTTGGACGTTACTCGATACGCGCCGCGTTTCAGATCACAAGATATTCACCGTCAACGAAGACCTCTATCGCTTTAAGCCCAGCGACCGAGAGCGGAACTTTGTTCGGCTGAGTTGTCCTCCTTGGGTGAATATCATTCCGGTGACCCCCGCTGGCGACGTGGTGATGGTGCGACAGTACCGGCACGGCGTCCGGGAAGTAACGCTGGAAATCCCTGGCGGCATGGTTGATCCTAAAGAGGATCCGGCGGTTGCGGCCCGACGCGAATTGTTGGAAGAGACCGGCTACGATGCACCGGAGATACAGCCTTTGGGGAACGTGTGGCCCAACCCAGCCATTCAGGACAACCTTTGTCATTTCTATTTGGCCGATGGAGCATGCCACACAGCCGAACCACAGCCCGATCCTTTCGAGCGGTTTGAAATCGAGATGGTCCCGCTGAAGGCTGTGCCCGAGTTGATTGCGACGGGCAAGATACGGCACTCGCTGGTGATTACGGCGTTCGCACTCTATGGGGTGGTTGTCCCGCGAAGCCGTTAATAACGGTCGGCGATATGAACCTCTGGATTGGCAGTGCCTCACCGGCACGGTTGACATGGCCGCAGAGGGTCCATAATGGATGGCTTGTCTGTCCCCAGGTTCGGGGACGAGAAAACGCGCACTCCTTACGAAAGAGGCAGGTTGAACCGTATGTCGCAACTCGCGCTGTTGGGCGGAACCGCCACCAAGACAAAACCGTTTCCCGAGTGGCCGATCTACGATGATGCCGAACGCGAGGCACTGCTGGGCGTGCTCGACAGCCGCGAGTGGTGGCGAACGCCCGGCACGCAAACCTTGGAATTCGAGCGCGAGTTCGCGGCCTATCACGGGGCAAAACATGGCATCGCGATCACCAACGGAACGCACGCCCTGGAGGTCGCCCTGGCAGGGCTCGATGTTCGCCCTGGCGATGAAGTGATCGTGCCCGACTCAACCTTTGTCGCCACTGCCAGTGCCGTGCTGTTCGTGGGCGCGATGCCGGTGATGGTCGACATTTGCCGCGACACCGAGTGCATCGATCCCGAGTTGGTCGAAGCGGCCATCACGCCACGCACCAAAGGTGTGATCGCCGTCCACATGGGCGGGCACCCTGCCGATTTGGATCGCTTGAACGAAATCTGCAAGCCGCGAGGGCTGTTTCTGCTGGAAGACTGCGCCCATGCCCACGGCAGCGAGTGGCGTTCGCAAAAGGTGGGTACCCACGGCATCGGCGGCACATTCAGCTTTCAACAAAGCAAACTCATGACCGCCGGCGAGGGTGGGTTGATCATCACCAATGACGATGAATTCGAGGGCAAGGCCCGCAGCGCACACGATTGCGGGCGTCTGCCAGGCGAGTGGTTCTATGCCCACTTTTCCTACGGATCGAACTACCGGCTAAGCGAATGGCAGGGGGCCGTGCTTCGCGTGCAACTGGGCCGGCTCGATGAGCAAACAGCCCGCCGCCACCAGAATTCGATCCTGCTGAATCAGTTGCTGGGCGACATTGAAGGCGTAACCCCGCAACGCCTGGACGAGCGCTGCACCCGCAACGGGCACTACGCGTATATCTTTCGGATCGACGCCGACGCATTCGCCGGTCTATCGATCGATAAATTCATCGAAGCGATGAACGCCGAGGGGATTCCGAATCAGGTGGCCTATCCGACGATCCATGATTTGGACGTTTTTCAGAACGGTTCGTACCGCAGTCGCCTCTGCGGCGATCAGGCGATCGAAGAGCATGCCTTCCTAAAGGCCGACTTTCCCAACGCGAAGGCTGCCGCCAGTAGCTATTGGGTACCTCAATACGCACTGCTTGGCGACGAACAGGACATGCAAGAGATCGCCGCCGCGATTCGCAAGATTCTAGCCGCCGCGGACGAACTGAAATAACACGTATCCAAGTGTCGCCCGCCACGGCTACCGGATGACTGGGGCTACTTGTCACTGGCAGACGAGCTGAAGTCGCCGCGTCCCTCGATTACTTGGTCGCCCAATTTGATCCGAACATCGGCCACCGTATCGTCGACCTCGTTGGCACCTTTGACGAGATGGCCGGTGATGCGACCGTCGGTGATGCGGAATACGCCGCTGGTTTTCGAGCCCAGGGTAAGCGTGATTCGCTGGCCGTCGAACTCGATCCAGCGTTCGTGCGAGCCGGCCTCGTCGAAGCTAAAGAAGAACACAAACTGCTCGTTTTCACCGCGGTGAACAAACGCGCGAATGTTTTCGCTGTATTGCACGCTGGTTTCGAGGCCCGCACCTTGCACGATCTTGGCAAAGCCACCGTCGGCAAAGAGGTTCTCGCGGCGATACACCACGCGGCCCTCTTTGGAAGCCGCGGCCTTCTCGATGGCCTCCTTGAGTCGTGAGCATGGCTCAAGCTGCGCGTCGACTTCCGGCAATTGGCCAGAGATGAACAACCGGCCCCCGCCCTCGACGAACGCCGCGAGACGGTTCTGGCTCTCGGCGTCCATGAAATAACCGCTGTGGATTGCCAGGGCCTTTGGCTGGCTTAGTTGTTCGTCGGTGGCCGCATCGAGTTCAAACATGCCGAACGAATAGCCGGCCTCTTGTAGCGCGTGCGAGAATTCCTCGAAGCCTTCGCGAGCGCACCGCGGAATGTCGCTCTCTGCAACGCGCCAATAACGTTCATCTGGCACCCAGGACGAAACCGACGCATAGGGGGCGTAAAGCAAATAGGCAATGTCGATGTCGATCTCACACCCCAGCAGCGCATCGCCGTGATCGATGAACCAGGCGTTGAGAAACTTGGCCGTGTGATACAGCGGCCGCAAATTGCCGTGCTCGTCGATCGGAGCGTCGGAGGGGAACGTGGAACATTGTAGTTTCGTGATGCGATCGAGCGACTCGTCCCAATGGTCGGTACTTGCTCCGACGAAAATGTCGTACCCCGTTGCACCCGCCGCAATGGAGACCAGCGTCTGGTAGAACGGCACCAGCGGAAACTTGCTGCGTCCGTCGTACAGCGCGGCAAATCCCCAGTTCTCTTCCAGGTTCAACCCCCGCGCACGCCGAGCCGTGTTCACGTAACGATCGAAGACGTCGCGATCGTAGGCGGCCACGCCAAGCCAACTGATCATGCCATATTCATAGGCGTCGCGATCGTGATCGATGCGGTTCATGGCGAACCACCACTCGGGATAGAGCCGCAGGTGGTCGTCCGGGATGACCTCTTGGGCTTCGTCCTGCATGTCGGGAACGTTTTCTTCGATCGGAGGCGTGATGCCGGCGTAGTTGGTCAGTTGCGGCAAATCGATCCCCAAGTATCGGGCATAGCGGACATACAATTCTCGCCGCAGTTGCCATTGATACTCGCCCCAATCGACGTACTGCAGTACGTCTTCTCGTTGTGACGGACCGGGGGGCTGATCTGCTGGTGCCCCCTCCAATGTTTCTAGCCGTGGGCCATCTACAAAGTCGATCGCGGCATGTGAGGTGCCGTGCAAGCGGTTGTACGTCTCAACGTCTTGATATCGCTCGCTCAACAACTGTTGATAGAACCGTAGCCCAGACGGCTCGTAACCAATGTGCCAGGGCGGGTCGTTCGACATGCAATAGATCGTCTCATCGTTCATCTGAATCGCGATGGCTGGTCCTTGCGTATCGCAATAGGGGGCTATGACCTTGCCAACCGTTTCCAGCCATTCCTTGACCATGGCGTCGAAGTAATCGTCGAATGCTGCCGGAAGTTGGCTATTGTCGTACGACCAACGGCATGCCCGACCATGATGCCGGCGCGCCGCGGAAATGCCGGGATTGAATCCAGGGCTCACCACATCGGGCAAGCCGCCCACATTGAGTTCGGAATGCACGAACGGTCCTGGCTTGATGATCATCAGCAGGTCGAGCCCTTTGACGATCTCCAGGAACCCCCGGAGGTCTCGGCTATCCTTCGTTCGACCATCGAAATCGTAGACGCCGCGGCCGTTTTCCATTTGCAAGTGATGCCGCCACGGCGTGTAGAAGGTGATCAAACTGACGCCGGCATTTTTCAGTTTGACCAGCCGATCCTCCCAATTCTCACGCCGGTCGCGATAGTATTGGTAATCGCTGGCAATGACAAAGAAGGGCTTGCCGTCCTTGTAGAAACGTCCATCTTCATAGGTGTATTTTGGCATAGGGTGGAGGGCTTTGTGTAAAGGGGATAAATCCAAATTATTTGCGTGTGTAGTGTGTAGGTCAGGCTGTGCCTGACGACGAAAAAGGCTCATCACAAAAGGCCAGATGATTCAGCGTCAGGCACAGCCTGACCTACGACCTTTTTCTTCCCGTGAGGGCGCTGAGGAATGCTACTTTGGTACGATTTCCTACCAGCGTTCCTGTCACGGCGTCGAGTAACAGGACGTCTAACATACCTTTGCGTCGCTCGTAGTAGTAGGCCCAGTAGGGGTACTGCCACTGCTCGACTTCCGGGCGCCCGACATCGAGATTCTGATTGCTCCAACCCGGCTCCCGCACACGGGCCAGTGTTAGTTGTTTTCGGGCGATCTCGACCGCCTGTTCAACGCTTACCGTGGGTGCGAATTGATCGTGACCTTCGGCCGTTTCGAGTTCCAGACCGCCACCCTTTACCCGTACCACGGCAGCATCATGCCCGCCGATCAGTAGCTCGAAGGCCCCTTCACGACCACCCTTGAGCAAAGGAAACCGCACGCGGTGGCAGGGAAGCCAAACCATCTCCAACTTCGGACCCTTATTTCCGGCTGCCGGTTCCGGATCGTCGTATTTCTTGAGGGCGACGAATCTGATCCATCGCTTTAGCCACCCATGACGCCGGCGGTGGAGGGTCCGCCAGGCGGATTCACGTGAAACCTGAGAGCAGATGCAATTCACGGTTCTCTCGGGTCGTCTTCCGGCGGCAGCGAGGCACTGCGTCGTCGTCCGCCCCAGATCATGCCGATGCCTACGGCAAGCAACGTTAGGCCCGCCACAAGATTCACGGTCATCGCTCGAGGACGATCGAGCGTCCACAGTGTGCCGATTAATACGAGTGTCGCCAGAACAGTAAAAAAGGTGCCGAGCAACTTCATCGATGCCGCGTCGCGACGGCGATGGAGATCTTGGGTTGATTCGTTCACGCCTTCGCTCCGAATGACCGTTAGCCCAGAGTGATGTAAACCGAGGCATACACTACTAGAAGGAACACCGCCCAAATCCTCAGATCGCGCCAGCGAGCATCGTCCAGGGCTCCCAGGTACACGAAATTCCGCCTCAGGCAAACCACCCAAATTCCCGCGATGACAAACAGCGCCACCGCGGACGCCTTGGCCATCCACATTGGCAAACTATCGAGCCACATGTCGAGTGGTTCGTGCAGTTCGTGAAGCGGCGGTCCAAGCGTCTCGCGGAGCCAGGTGATCGACCGATCTAGGATGCCAGTTGTGTGGTTTTCAGCCATCGAAATTTCCGATCTTCCGATCTCGTTCAATCCGAATCAACACGATTTCGCAGGGCCTGTTGGGCCTCGGAGTCGGTTAGCACTTGAGAGTAAACCAACCCTACCAGCTTCTCTGGAGGTGCCGGGGGCGTTAGTAAACTGACGAAAATCGTGATGCCAAGGGAAAGGAAGAATGACCAAAACGAAACGAACAAAAACGGCGTGTTGGAAGGAAAGACCGAATTGCCCAAGAGATTCAACACGATGGTCGTTACCACGCCAAGGGTGAGTCCCGCAAACCCGCCCCAAGGGGTTGCGCCTCGCCAAAAGATCCCCAGCAGCAAGATTGCCAACGTCGGACCTTGAAACAACGACAGCAACGTTTGGATGGCTTCGTAGATCGTACCGAAATTGCCGACCAGGGGCGCGACCAAAGCCGCGCCGATCAGAATTATTGCCGTTAGGGTGCGTCCGAAAATAACGCCTTGCCGGTCGGTCAAGCCCTGGCCTGCAAAGCGTCGATGAATCTTGTCATAGATGTCAGACATGAACACCGTGGCGCACGAATTCAGGTACGAATCGACACTCGACATCAAGGCCGCCAGGAAGGCCGCGAACATCAGCCCCTTCAGCCCCGCCGGCAGCAGTTTGTTGACCAGCATCGGAATCGCTTTGTCGGCTTCATCGCCCAGGTTTGGGTCGATCGCCCGGGCGGCCAAGCCGGGAATGAAGACCAACACGGGGATAAAGAGTTTGAACAATCCGGCGAAGATCATGCCGGCTTTGGCGTCCCATTCGGTGCGTGCTCCCAGGGCGCGTTGCATCACGGCCTGATTCGCAACGTAGTACGACGTCGACATGATCAACCCCAGACTGAACACCATTCCGGTCCATGGATACTCGGTGTCGGCCAGATGGGGTACCAGCAGACGGAAGAAATCGGGGCCCTTGTCACCTTGTTCGAGAATGGTTTGCGTCAGGCCACTCCACCCGCCAACCTCCCACATGCTGAGGATCAGCAGCGCGGCAGAGCCGACGAACATCACGACCAGTTGCATCACGTCGGTCATCACCACGGCGGCAAGTCCACCGGTGACGGTGTAGATGCCCACGACGATGACGGTCGCCCAGATGGCCGTGAGGTAGCTCCACCCCAACACTTCGTTGAGGAACACGGCCGACATCCAAAGAAACACGGCCACGTTGGCGGCCATGAAAAACAGCAACATCACGGCTTGAACCCATTGCGTGCCGGAGTTGTAGCGGCGACCGAGAAACTCGGGCACGGTGTAAACTCCAGCCCGCCAGTAGTAGGGCAAGAACACAAAGGCGGCGATCAACACAGCGGGCACGGAACCGATCCAATCGAAGTTCGCTTGTGCAATTCCTTGCTCGTAGGCGCCGCCGGCTCCGGCGATCAGATCGATCGCGCCGATATCGCTCACCACGATGGACATGCCAATTGCCCAGAACGGCAAGGACCGCCCGGCGAGAAAGAGATCGCCAGAAGAATGGATGTAGCGCCCGAAGAACGACCCCACCAACAGCACGCCCGCCATGTAGGTGCCGATGATCACGTAGTCGATCGAAGCAAGCTGTCCGGCGAATTCGTCCATCAATGCAACCGCGGGTTTGAAGAAGGTCTCATCCAGCACCGCGACGTGGCATGCGGGTTTGCAATGGCCCACGCGAAATGCAGAGAACGGCAAGCGTGGGCGATATTACCACAGCCCACCCCCGTGTAGGTAGGCGCTGAGCCTAGATTCGCAGGCAATAACAGATTTTGCTTCCAGCGTTGGGTGCGATTGCTGCCTTGTTCAGCGGTTCTGCTGGTCATGCGATCCGATCAGCCTGCCGTTTCGTTGGCCAAGTCGACAGGAAGCGTCGAGAACTCATCCCTTGGCAACACAAGCCAGTCGTGGTGTTGGATCAATCACACGGTCGCTGGCGCAAAAAGCAACCGGCCAGACCCGAAGGTCTGGCCGGCGCGGTTTACACGAAACATGGTGGCTGTTGAACGAATCCACCGAAGTGGACGCACAGCCCGTCGGCTGCTCGTTAGAAGAGCCACCTCTGGATAAATCTACACACGTGTGATCACCTCCTGTCGCTAGAACCTTTCCATCGGTCAACCATACCAGGATGGGACACCCGGAATTGCTAGTCCGACAGGGTCACGTCCGACCCCGTCACAACCACTGTCTGAATAGTAGGCAATATCGACCGCACAGGTCAAGCAAATTGTTGTCCACCGGCGGCGTAAGCAATATTCACCAGTACGACACCCACGACACGGCCAGGGTTCGGTAGCCATTTGTCCTTTGTGCGAGCCCGGTTGCCGTGTTTACTGCCTGTGCCAGCGTCCGTGGCAACTCCCCCCTCAGTCGGACATTTGGCCTTTTTGCAACCGCGTTGCCTCTCCGTTAGGCTCTAACGATCAACCCTTTCGCGGAGCGATAGCAACCATGAAGCGAGTTCCCATAGGTGACTTGTGTTACGAGTACAGCCGGCATTGCGAGCCTCGGATTCGCGTCGAGCCGGGAGAGACGATTGAGGTCGAGACGGAGGATGCCTTCTCGGGGCAGATCCGTTCAGATGACGACCGCCGTGATAAAACGACCCAACCGTTTAGCAATCCGCAGACAGGGCCGATTGCCGTCGAAGGAGCCGAGCCGGGCGATGCGCTGGCGGTCGACATCATCTCCATCGAGCCGCTGATCGGTCAGTGTTTCACACGGACCAGCGATCCGCGTCAACTTTGTGAATGGCTCGGCGACGATTGTCCGCATGGCACGCATGCCTGTGAGATTCGCGATGGCCACATCCATTGGAGCGACTCGATCACGATTCCTTACGCGCCCATGTTCGGTTGCATCGGCACGGCACCGGCGATTGGTGTACCATCCGCCGCACCAGCGGGATCTTATGGCGGGAACATGGATCTCGTCGAAGTTCGCCCAGGGAGTACTGTCTTTCTGCCGGTCTATGTTCCGGAAGGGTTGCTCTATCTTGGCGATGCGCATGCCGCCATGGGACACGGCGAACTTTCGGCCAGCGGGCTTGAAATGCCGGCCCGGTCGGTGATTCGCATTCACTTGGTGAAGCAGGCAAACCTTCCTGGCGTTCGCATTGAAACCAGCGACGAGATCATGTCAGTTGCGACAGGAACGCCGATGGAACGCTCGATCGCCGAAGCCTATGCGCGGCTCATTGAGTGGATGGAGCAAGACCACGATTGGGACCGCTGGCGGGCGTACGATCTGCTGACGCACGTTGGGCAGATCTCAGTCGGCTACTACGGCATCGGCACCGTCGCCGCCAAGGTGAACAAAGGCTATCTGCGTGGTGAGTGACGGATATGAATCATCCAGGCTAGCGTTGTTCAATCGCGTTAGGCTCAGTCGGGGTTTCTTCCGCCGGTTGTCGAAGACCGGGAAGCGGGAGGTCGAGGAAGTTGGCTTCCGGACGAACATAACACAAGAGGTAGTAACCAAGGGCAAGTCCGAGGACCGAGGCCAAGACATGCCCCACGGCGTATATCGCCAGCGTGCTGTTGGGTTTTGATCGACGTGGTCGCGACTTGATAGAACCGATGCTCGAGATGCCGTCATCGGGGGAATCGATGTCAGCGATTTGCGGTGCGACGGACGCCGACTGTTGTGTTGGTGCGGAGTGAACGGTATCGGTATTGGCTGTTGTTCCCCTTGCCGCAAAAGTTGGTGTCGACACCAAAGGCGGACCGGCAGCGGCTGGCGGTAACACCGGCTCTGGCAAATCATCCGATCTTTGCAAAGGCTCTTGCGGAGTTTGTATCGCTGGAGCCGAAGTTACAGCTGCCATGGGTGCCGGGGTCTCGGAAATCGCCTCCGTTGATGGCGTTGCGGGAGCGCTCGTCGATTGCGGTGTTGTGCTCGTAGGCTTGGTCTCAGGTTCAGTTCGCGCAGGGGGCAATCCGCTTGATTTGGCTGTCGCCAAGGCGTCTTCGATGATCGATTCGAAGGAGTCGAGGCCGCCGCTTCCGGAGATGGCGCGTTTCCACCCGGCCACTTGGTCGCCAGAAAGCGATGTGTTTCGTTCCAGCTTCAGTTCAACCAACCGATCGGTTCCGCGAAGCTTTGCTTCGACCCGCAGGCATCCGTTGGTCTTGTATTCGTACGTCACATCAACAGGCCAGCCCTGACGTAGGTTGGGCGGAAGATCGCGGACCGTGGTCTGTCCAATCGCCGCGCACTCATCGGGATCGGTGTTCTCCCCTTCCAGCACATGGATCGCGATCGAACGCTGGCCTTGGCGGCGCGTTACGAATCGCTCGGTTACCTTGTGCGGCAACGGCGTGTTGCGTGGAATCAGAATCGCGTTATGTTTGCGCTGCGTTTGCTGGTCGATGCCCTGGATGCCAAGGCTATGCGAATTCACGTCGGTTACCTGCAACTTCGACTTCGAGACACGAAGCCCTCGCTTCCCCAATAGATAACCAGCAAAGATCGCCGCGCCCCGGGCGACCATCTCGTCGGGATTCACCGACTGCTCTGGCGGTTTACCGGAGAGCTTTTCGATCATCTCGCCGACCATCGGCATTCGGGTCGATCCGCCGACCATTAGAATGCGGTCGATCTCGTCGAAGGTGAGATTCGCGGCGGCTACAACCTGCCGCGTAGTGTGAGCGGTGCGTTCCAGAAGATCGGCCGTCATCGACTCAAAAATTTCCCGGGTGAGGAGCACTTGCGAAGACTTCCCCTTGTGGACGGCTTCGAGGGTTGTCTCCTGACGGACGCCGAGTGTGCGTTTCGCTTTCTCGGCCTCAATCAACAGGCGTTGCAGACTGGCGAATTCACCCTGCAAGTCGGCGCCATGTTCGGCCATGAACCGTTCGGAGGCATAATCGGCCAAACGAAGATCCCACTCCCGGCCTCCCAGTGCGACATCGCCATCGGTGGCTAGGGTGCGAATATCACCTGGCCGCATTTCGATGATGGTTACGTCGAAGGTTCCCCCGCCAAGATCGTAGACAAGCACCTTCATCGTCTCTTGCGGTGCCCCCTCCGGTGTTAAGTAGCCCAAGTCTTCGCCGTAGGCCAATGCCGCCGCGGTGGGCTCATTGACAATATCTAGAAGATCCAGATCGGCCAGTTTGGCTGCGGTGGCAGTCGCATCGCGACGTGGTTCGTCAAAATATGCCGGCACGGTGATGACTGCGGACAGTTTCGAGCCGATCTTCTCCATGGCATCCTGATGGAGCTTGCGGAGAACGTAGGCAGAAATTGTTTCAGGCGGCAGATACTTACCGCGAATCGGGCGGGAGTAGACCGGCTGCCCCATGTCGCGTTTCACGCAATCGGCCACGCGACCGATTTTCGTCAGCCCGGCCCGTTGAGCTTCGCTGCCAACGATGACCTCATCGTCCTCGAACAACACCACGCTGGGAGTAAGCAACTCGCCCTCGGCGTTCGGCAAGATCATCGACCGATCGCTATCGCCCAAGTAGGCAACAACCGAATAGGTCGTGCCAAGGTCAATTCCGATTGGTTGTGCCTGCAAGCTCACGATGGTGTTCACGATTCTCGTGGAAGCGGGGGATGAAATTCACAATCCTACTTCGTGTTACCGGCAAGGTTCTAAGGCGAGCGACGAATGAGAATATACCAAGGGGACGCGTGAGCGAGGGACCAACCGGTAATACACT
>CAZNXE010000054.1:3103-24326 GCA_964576465.1 uncultured Planctomycetaceae bacterium | reverse complement strand
ACCAACCCGACGCGTCAGCGAGGGACCAACCGGTAATACACTGCGTTCCCTCGCTGACGCGTCGGGTTGTGATTGGTACGTTCTTATCTGCCGCACGCCTAAAGGAACTGGCCGACTCAGAGAATTCGCGGCTATTCCCCATGCCAACGCCGCTTTGACACGAATGTCGATTCGGTTTGCCTCTTCAGGCACCCATTGAATGACTGTCTGAAACGGATCAGCATCGGTCTTTTGCGGCACGCTGTTGCTCTTGGGGTAACCGATTCAGCGGGAATCGGTCCTCGTGATCTCACACTTGTTGACAAGGCGAGATCGACTAAACTTGCCAGTCTAGCTGTTTTTACAAGGAATCTGTTATGTCGAAGAGCGGTCGTTATCACTTTAGCTTCGGACCTTGGAATATCTCGACTGGGGCCGATCCGTTTGGTCCTCCGGTGCGGCGCGAGGTGAAGTTTGCTCGCAAAGTGGGCGAGTATCGCAAGCTCGGGTTCGACTATATTCAGTTGCACGATGACGATGTGGTGCCGGCTGATTGGGATGTCGCTCAAACGCGTCGCGGCGTCGCTCGCGTGAAGCGGTTACTCGATGGCGAAGGCGTCAAGCCGGAGTTCATCGCGCCGCGACTTTGGGAAGATCCCAAGACGATCGACGGAGCCTTCACCGCCAACAGCCCTTCGGCGCGCCGTTATGCCCGCGACCGTGCCCGACGCTCAGTCGATATTGCCAACATGATGGACGTCGATCTAATCGTCCTTTGGCCCGCTCGCGAGGGGACGTACATTCGCGAGGCCAAAGATGCCCAAGCAGCCGTCGGGCAGTTGGTCGATGCGATCGATGACCTGCTGAACTACGACCCGAAGATTCGGGTCATCGGCGAAATGAAGCCCAACGAGCCGATGGATCAAGCGTACGCGCCAACCGTTGGTCATTTCATAGGGTTAGCCTATCGCACGTGCGATCCCGACCGTGTTGGGGTGCTGATTGAAAGCGCGCACAGTATTCTCGCGGGGCTCGATCCTGCCGATGACCTGGCCTATGCCCTGTGGCATGGCAAATTGTGGGGCGTTCATCTGAACGACCAAAACGGGCTCAAGTACGATCAGGATAAGACCTTTGGTTCGGTCGACCTTCGCCGGGCCTTCAATCAAATCCGCGTGCTCGAAAAAGGTGGCTATGCCGATATCGGCGTCATTGGTCTCGATGTGAAGGCAATGCGGACCACGAAGCAGGCCGATGAAACAAAACACCTGGCAAACAGCCTGAAGATGTTCAAGCGACTGTTGAAGGCCGTTCGCTCGGTGGACGACAAGCGAATCGAGGCGTTCCGAAAAACGCGCGACTACGAGGGGCTGGATCTCTACATCATGGAGCATCTGCTCGGCGGCTAGGCCTTCGTCCCAACATGCACGGACGCGATCGATCCATGGCACGCGATTCCTCTCCTTTGTCGACTTCACTCTAATCTTTCTGTTGGAAACTGATGACGAACTCCGAAGCGGTTCACGATGATTCCCACGTTGAAGTGCTGCGCGACGACTTTCGTCGGGGCGAATTTCGCGTTGCCCTGTTCGATTTCGACGGCACGCTCTCGCTGATTCGCCGCAACTGGCAAGCCGTGATGATTCCGATGATGGTCGATGTTCTCGCGGAAACCGGTACCGAAGAGTCGCGGCCGCAACTCGCGGAGCATGTCGAAGAATTCGTCATGCGTCTTAACGGCAAACAAACGATTTACCAGATGATGCAGTTGGCCGATGAGGTCCGCACGCGGGGAGGCAACCCGAGGGAACCACTGGAGTACAAGCACCAGTATCACGACCTGTTGTGGGAGAAGGTCGGCCAGCGAATCGAAGGTCTGCGAAGTGGAAAACGTACCCGAGAAGAGCTGACCGTACCGGGAACGCACGCCCTGCTCAACGATCTTCGCGATCGTGGGCTGGCGCTCTATCTGGCTTCAGGCACCGATCTCAATTATGTCCGTGACGAAGTCGAGGTGCTCGGACTCAATGAATTCTTTGGTGAGCATGTGTATGGTGCATTGGACGATTTCAAGAGCTTTTCCAAGAAGATGATCATCGAACAAATCATCCGCGACGCCGGTGTCCAAGGGCATCAACTGCTTGGCATCGGCGACGGCTTCGTTGAAATCGAAGAAATGCGCCGCGCCGGCGGAGTGGCCGTCGGTGTGGCAAGTGAAGAAGAGACGCGTGCCGGAGTGAACCAGTGGAAACGGCAAAGACTGATCCGTGCCGGTGCCGACATCATCATCGGCGACTATCGCCACCGCGATCGACTCTACGATGTGCTCGGCCTGTAATCGTTTGTGGTGCCGATCACCAGGGCAATCGCAGGCCATCGCGACATCTGTATCAAGGTGAGACGTTTCATGTACCAACAATTCGATCGCAGCCGATTGCAAATCAAGCCACTGGCCGAGCGGACGCACGATATCCAGCACGACAGCCTGTTGCCGCTGGACCACCAGCCGGCGGACTTGGATCGCCCGGCGATGGACAATCTCGCAACCCTTGGTAGCCGGCTGGTTGCTGCCCGGCAGCAGGGTGCCGCGCGGCTGATGCTCATGGGCGCGCATATGATCCGCTCCGGCGTCGGGCGGCAGTTGATTGATATGATGGAACGGGGGCTCATCAGCCACATTGGCATGAATGGCGCGGGACCGATTCATGATTACGAGCTGGCGCGCATTGGTGCCACGTGTGAAAGTGTCGCCCGTTATATCAGCTCGGGTGAGTTCGGATTGTGGCACGAGACCGGCGAGATCAACGACATTGTTGCCCGAGGAGCCGCCGAGGGGCTAGGGTTGGGCGAAGCGATTGGGCGCGAGATTCTTGAAGGCGATTATCCGCATAAAGATACGAGCGTTCTGGCCGCCGGATACCGGCTTGGTGTGCCGATTACCGTCCACATTGGAATGGGCTACGACATCTTGCACGAGCACCCGAACTTCGACCCGGCGGCGTTTGGCGAGGCGTCGTATCGCGACTTTCTTTCGGTGTGCGATACGGTCGAGCGTTTGGAAGGTGGCGTGTTCCTCTGTTTCGGCACCGCGGTGATGGGGCCGGAGGTGTACCTGAAAGCGTTGGCCATGGCCCGCAATGTTGCTCATCAGCAAGGTCGCAAGATTTGCAACTTCACCACTGCCGCGTTCGATCTGATCCGCATCGAGGGTGATTTCAGCCAGCAAGCGCCGAAGTCGAACCCGCAATACTACTATCGCCCTTGGAAAACGATTCTCGTCCGCACGGTGGCCGATGGTGGTGAAGGGTTTTACGTCTGTGGCGACCATCGTCAGACCGTTCCTCACTTACGATTGGCGGCTTTGAAAGCGGAGAGTGCGTCGTGATTGGCTACGATCGCTTGATTGAAATCCTGGACGGGTTTCCCAAGTTGAAGATCGGCTTGGTCGGCGATCTGTTCTTGGACCGTTATCTCGACATCGACCCCGCGGTCCATGAAATCTCCGTCGAGACAGGGTTGGAATCGTATCAGGTCGCGCAGGTTCGCAATCAGCCAGGTGCGTTGGGCACCGTGATGAATAATCTCACGGCGCTGGGCGTCGGCTCGCTTGTTCCCGTTTCGGTGATCGGCGACGACGGCGAAGCGCACGACTTACTCAAGGAGTTGGATCAACTAGGAGTCGACACCCACGGGGTCGTTCGCGATGCGGCGCGACAAACACCGACTTACACGAAGCCGATGAAGCAAGACGATGCCGGCGTGTGGCAAGAGTTGCATCGGCTGGACTTAAGACCGCGAGCGCCGCTGGATGCCGCAGCCGAACAACAGGTGCTGGCTCACCTGGAAGAGGTGTGGGACGCCACCGATGGCCTGATCGTCTTGGATCAGGTTTCCGAGGAAGGTTGGGGTGTCATTACTCCGGCGGTTCGTGAACGCCTTGCACAGTTCGCCGAGCGCCAAGGCGAGCGATTGATCTTCGTCGACTCTCGGGCTCATATCGCTCGCTTTCGAGGTGGTGTGTTAAAACCCAACCTGAACGAGTGTCTGGAAGCTGTGGGACGTAAGGCCAGCGATGATCCAACACTAGGGCGTGAAGCGGCCCTGGAGCTAAGCCGGGCCAATGGTCAACAACTTTATTGCACAATGGGAGCCGATGGCATTCTGGTTGTGTCACCCAAGGGCGAGCCGATTCATGTCCCGGCGTATCCCGTCTCTGGCCCGATCGACATTGTCGGGGCAGGGGACAGTACCACCAGCGGCATCGTGTCCTCGCTCCTTTCAGGGGCCACTCCCATCGAGGCTGCCGCCATCGGCAATCTCATCGCCTCGATCACCGTCCGCCAATTGGGCACCACCGGAACCGCCTCGCCAGAAGAAGTTCGCGATCGCTGGCGAGAAACGCACGAAGGGTAACGTTTGCCGTGTTGGACAAGAGTGGGCCCCTGAGGTTGGTTCGGGCTATGACAAATATTGACATAAAACGGGCCATGCGGTGGTGTTTCTAAAGAGAAGATAGCTGGGAGACGTCCGATGGCCAATTCCCTGAACCTGTCGCTTACCGACGAGCTTCGCGCGTTCGTCGACCAAAACAGCGGCGATGGTACGCTCTACTCCACGCCAAGCGAATTCGTGCGGGACATCCTTCGGCGCCACAAGCTCCAACAGGAATCTGCCCAAGTGCGGAACGCAATCGTCGAAGGTTATCAGGACGCCATCGCAGGCCGTACCGTCGTCTTCGAAGAAAACCTGAAGAGCCTTCTTAAGAAGGCGAAGAGGTGAATGCCAGAGGGGCCAAGACGCATCTCCTTCTTTCCCACCGGGCACTCCATGTTAATCTTGCGGTCGCAGCGACTCGATCACTTGGCAGCCTGAATCGTCGTTACTTTCCATGCAGCGTTGAAGTGCGGAATTGAGAACGCCACGCACATGGCGAAGATCTTCCAGACGCTGCTCCACATCGGCAAGTCGCTCTTCGATGAGTTGTTGGACTGCACAGCAAGACAGATTCTGGTTCTTGTTCCCATCGAGCAAGACGCGTACGTCGTCCAGCGTAAAGCCGGTTGCCTGAGCGGTTCGGATGAACTTGAGCTTGAATAACGACTCATCGCTGTAGAGTCGATAGTTTCCATAGCTTCGATTTTCAGGTTCGACCAACCCGATGCGCTCGTAGTAACGGACCGTCGAACTGGGGACATCCGCGGCCTTGGCCAATTGACCAATCGTATATTGCTCGCCCATTGGTTCGTTGTAAGCCTTGTCGTAAAAAAGGGTTACGTAATTGATGTGAGTTGCGAACAAGGTTCCAAAAAATTCGACTTGACCTTATACTAAGGTGCAACCTCGATAATAGACATATGGCAAGCGATTCGGCAATTGAATTCCCGAAGGAAAGAACGTGGAGACCATCATGCGGCCCTATTCTCACTTCTTTGTTGCAGGTGCCTTAATCGCGATGGTTGGGTGCGACTCGTCGCCCGCACGACAGCAGCAAGGGGCTGCGCGCGATGAACTCAAATCTGTCACGCTTCACATATCGGGCTTCAAGAAGAGCAATAGCGGCGCGACGTGAATGTTGTGACCGAACACGGTCAAAGAGGCCCTGGATGGGCTTCCGGCAGTTCAGGGTGTTGTGATGCATGTGGACCGAGACGAATTTGTGATTGACTACGATTCCACGAAAGCGACGGTGGACGATTTCATCGCGACCATCAAGCAAGCTGGGTATTCAGCCACGCTCGTGGATTCTGATGAGGCGAAGGAATCAAGTTCCACCTCGATTGCGACGGATGCTATTGAACAGCCAGCGTTCTTCACCGCGGCACTGGCACGTGCCCGGCAAGAGGGGAAGCCGTTGGTGTTGGATTTTCAAGCCGAGTGGTGCGAACCGTGCAAACGGATCGAGCGAGAAACGTTTGCTGATGCCGACGTGGCAGAGTTGTTGGAACAATGCATCTTGCTGAAAATCGACACGGACGAATACCCCGACTTGGCAAAGCACTTCGGAGTCGTCGGGCTCCCCGATATCCGTCTGCTTACATCAGATGGAGAACAGCAACGACAGCTACAAGGTTTTCAAGACGCCGAAGCGATGCTTGTCGAGCTGCAAGCGTTGATTGCAAACGTGTCCGCAGATCCGTAGCCGAAGTGGATGGTCGCCATTGGTTGTTCGACGAACGATGCCTAAGGAAGAGCGACTGACACGAACTCAACTCTAATGCGCATGTGAAATGAGCAATTTGTTTCCGAGAGGTGATGATATTCGTTGGGCGAACCATGTTGCCTGCCGATCACCTCGTAATCAACGGAGGTTATTACGATGAAGAAAGTAGTTCTAGCAGCCGCGACAGTGGCATTGCTGCTTGGCGGTACCGTGTTTGCGTTTGGCATCCCGGGTGTAAACGCTGACCGGGCCGACTGTCCTGGAAAGATTACCTGTCCGCTGACCGGCGATGAGGTTTGCAAAGACCAATGCCCGCTGCTTGATGCCGATCGCGCGGATTGCCCCGGCAAAGTAACGTGTCCCTTGACGGGCGAACTCGTCTGCAAAGATCGCTGTCCGTTGGAGAAGGCCGATTCTGATGCGGCGGACCTACCGCCCTGTTGTCGCGACGCGGAGTAGACCAATACAGCCGGGTAGGTCGCGTATTTTGTGCGCGACCTACCCGGTTGTTTCTTTCTGCCGCCCTCTTGCGGCGATCTTCAAGAATCATCCAGGCGAGCATCACACGGCCACCTTTCCATTCCCGGCAGGAACCTGCCCTTTGTCTGCTGTACGCGATGGTGTTCAAGAATCCTGCACCTTAAGATGAGGGCTCATCACAAATGCTCTAACGTCCTCCCATCGGGAAACAAGGTTCATGTTCACGCAACAGCGGTTCACACGTCGCAATGCCGTTCGTTTGTTGACCAGCGCTGCGGTCTCCTTTGGGGCGTTGCCGTTGTCTGTTCGATTCGCGTGTGCGGCCGAAAGTGAGTCGTCTAGAACGATTCCTGCCGTACCGGGAACCATGGAGATCGCGACTCGGCTGCGGAGTAAGGATGCGAACGACCGTTTTGAAGTTGTCCACGAAACGGAAGCGTGGGAGGCGTCGGAAACAGCGGTCATCATCTGCGACATGTGGGCAGATCATCCCTGCAAGATGTCGGCCATGCGGGTTGGCCGAATGGCGCCGCGGATGAACGAAGTCATCTCACTGGCCCGTGACCATGGCGTGGCGATCATTCATGCCCCCAGTAGTGGCGTGAAGCACTACGAAGAAACGCCGTACCGAAAACGGATGAAGGACGCACGCACGGCAACGCCTCCGGTGCCGATTCAGTCATGGTGCCATCTAAATTCAGAGCACGAAGGGCCATTTCCAATCGTCGACGACGTGCGGCGCGGCGAAGCAAAGGTCAGCGGCTGCGACGATCCGGAGGCCATCCCACATCACGAGACCGATCGCCATCAGCACCCGGCAATCCAAATCATCGGCCATGACGGAATCAGCGACAACGGGCAAGAGATCTATAACTTTCTCGATCAGGAGGGGCGGAAGAATGTTGTCCTGATGGGCGTGCATACCAACATGTGCGTCCTGGGCCGCCCGTTCGGGATCAGACAGCAAACGTATCTCGGGAAGAACGTCGTCCTGTGCCGCGACTTAACCGACGCAATGTACGACCCCCGCGATCCCCCACACGTAAGCCACGCCCGGGGCGTCGAACTGGTGATCGAACACATCGAAAAGTATTGGTGCCCCACGATTCTCAGCGAAGCCCTGACCAAGGTCATTCCCCACACCGCGGGGCCGGAGCAGTAGCAGGCTTAGCAATGGATTGGAGCAGTTCGGGATCCCCAGGCAAGGGAGTACCTGACCTCCGGGGGCAAAGTGTGTAAAACGTTCTGGTGTTCTTTGATGCGAGTTGCGATGGCCCCATCTCGACCGACTTGATTCCCGAAGCCCCACCGCGATCTTGGGCCCTGTTGCAAGGTTGAGATGCGATTGCCCTTTCCCCTTAATCCGAGCAGCGTTCGACGATCGTCGCGGCGGCGATTCTTTCGTGCGTTGATCGTGCTGGGCGGTATCTGCTTCACGCAGGCGGTTCTCTACGGGCCCTCGTTACTGGGCTATCGTATCCTGTTGCCGCTGGACATTTTGAAGGTCGATCGCTGCTATCTTCCGCAGCTACCCGAGATGCGGGGTTACGTTCCGTTGAACCGCATCATGATCGACGAGGTGACCGCGATCGAGATGCGGCGTTGGTTCGCGGTGCGTGAAGTTCGCGAGGGTCGGTTGCCTCTGTGGAATCCCTACAACTTCTGCGGGGCACCTTTTCTGGCCGCCAACAACACCGCCGTGTTCTCACTGTTTCGCTTGCCCGACTATCTGTGGCCGGGGCCAACGGTGATTGCCTGGGTGCAATTGCTCAAGTCGTTGGTCGGAGGCTGCGGGGCCTTTCTCTTCTTTCGTCGGGCGATGCGCGTTCGCTTTTGGGCTGCCACGCTGGGGGCGTGGGCCTTTCCCGTGTTGGGGTTCTTTGTGTTGTGGCGCGCTTACCCGGTGAGCTTCACGGCAATCTGGCTACCGTGGCTACTGTTGGCGGTTGATGCGGCCATCCGGAAGCCTGGTGGCTTGGGTGGTCCGCTGCTGGCGGTTGTCACCTGCCTGATGCTCTTCAGCGGCCATGCGGCCACGGCGGTTCAAGTGCTCTTGGTCTGTGCGCTGTTCGCGCTGTTTCGCTTGGTCACCGTCTGTGGATGGCCGGCAATGTTTGGCAGCCGGGGACTGAAGTCTTGCGCGGCCGTTGTGGGAGGTTTGGCATTGGGAGCCCTGCTTTCGGCCCCACAGAGCTTGCCGACCGTGGAATACCTGCGCACGAGTTTCCGCGTTCAGAATCGCGCTGAGGGATTGGTAGAAGAGCCCGGGATCGGAATGGTTGCACTGCCCCAATTCGTGTTGCCCAACTTCTACGGCAGCGAGCAGCGTGGGAGCCGCTACGTACCGCCGGGAGGTCGTTGGGACGCGGACTCAGGCGTTTACCTTTCGCGTGGAAGTCGCGCCGAAGGCGGTCCCCAGGCATACGCAGGTCTTATCTTGACGCTCGTCGTCGCGCCACTTGCCTGGGCCAGTCGCAGGCACCGAGCATGGTCTGCCTTCTGGATTGGCGGCGGACTATTCGCCGCGGCGCATCTCTTGCAGGTTCCCATTCTGGCAAGCGTGTTCGACCTGCCGCCGCTGGACTTGCTTAAGAACAATCGTCTCACGTTTTTCACGGCTTGGTGTGTCGTGGCGATGGCAGTTCTGGGTATCGACGTCCTGTTGCGGCGTCGGACCCTGCGTTTCCGATGGTCCGTTGTTCCCATCGTCGTCCTTGCCGGTCTTGGCGCATGGTGTCTGTATCGGCACTTCGTTCTACCCCGGGCAGTTCTTGAGGGTCTGAGGCCCAGTTCGTTCGATCCGGTTGAACTCGCCCAAGGCTGGTTCGCCAAGATGTATCTGGCCGGCGCCTTGCAGTGTGGGTTGGGGCTGTTTCTTTGGGCAGTCATCCTCTGGCGGGCGAACGCACGTTGGCTCCCTTTGGGGGTTATTCTTTGTGCCCTAGGGGAATTACTGTGGGTCAACTACGGGGTGAATCCTCAGTGCGATCCGGCGCTCTATTATCCTAGAATCGCAACGCTCGAAGCGCTTTCTCGCCAGGAGCCCGGGCGTGTTTGTGGGTACTATTGCCTGCCGGCGTGCTTGAATCTGACGCACGATCTGAAGGACATCCGCGGTTATGATGGTGTCGACCCTGCTCGGTTGATCGAACTTCTGCGGCTAGTCGAAGATCAACACGGGCAGCGTTTTGTGCGTCCGGTGTATGCGTACACGCAGCTATTTCCGGCCGTCGATTCACCGATCATGGATATGCTGAACGTTCGCTACCGCATCGATCGTGGACGTCCGCCCGGTGCGGTCGAGCCGTTGTTGTCTGGAAACGATTACTTTGTGCTCGAACGACCGACCGCCTTGGCAAGAGCATTCATTCCGCGGCGGTCACGGTGGAGCAGCGGCAAGGAAGAGACGCTCGCACAGTTGCGATCGGTCGACTTCGACCCTCGAAGAATGGCGTGGCTTGAACTTGAAGACAACCAGCCGCGGCCAGAGTTGCCTTCGGAGCCGAGTGCAGGCAAGGTGCGTATTGACCACGAGACGTCGAGTCACATCGTGCTTGATGTGGCAATGGAATCGGCCGGGGTCGTGGTGTTGGCCGACCTGTGGTACAAGGGCTGGAAGGCCACACTCGATGGTGTGGAGGTGCCCATCTTGAGGGCGAACCACGCCTTGCGCGGCGTCGTTGTGCCGGCGGGCAAGTCGCGGTTGGAGTTTCGGTACGAGCCGGCTTCGTTCCGTTTGGGTGTCACGGTATTCCTGGGTTCGTTCGTCCTGCTTGTGGTGTGGATGGGGGCGAGTTCGTGGCGATCGCGCCGGCAGACGCCAATGTAATTGCTGATGTACTGTCTCGTATTGCTTAGTTGGATTGGATGCCACTGGCTGGGCCAGTGCCGGAGTTGAAATAGATGTGGCACACGGGTCGACTGCTTGCTTGTGTCGCGGTGCTGGTCGTCGTAATGGGCGCGGTTTTCGGCAGTGTGCGGAAGTTCGAGTTTCTCCACTGGGACGACCCTGCCAACGTCACGGAAAACCCTTATTTGCACCCACCGACGTGGGAACATTTGGGGCAACTGTGGCAGGCTCCGTATAAGCGGCTCTATGTCCCGGTCGCGTATACGTTCTTCTGGGGCGAAGCACGATTCCATCAGTTGGTGCCCAGCATCGCGATGGACGATGGGACATTTAACCCAGCGGTGTTTCACCTGGGAAACCTGACGCTGCACACCCTGTGCGTGCTGCTGGTGTTTGGTATCTTGCGGCGTGTGGTTGAGCATGACATGGCTGCGCTCGCCGGTGCGCTTCTCTTTGGTTTGCACCCATTGCAATGCGAGTCGATTGGCTGGATTACCGAAACCCGAGGGCTGACGAGCGCTCTACTTGCGCTGATCGCCCTATGGCTTTTCTTGGGTTTCGGAAAATCTTCAGACGACGAAACGGTGACTACAACGCGATGGACAGCCGTGTTGCGAATGCTCTTGGCCACCGCCGCATTCGGGCTTTCGATCTTGGCGAAACCCACGTCGGTGGCGGTTCCGCTTATCGTGCTGGTTGTGCTTGCCGGTTGGAAGCCATGGATGCTGAGGCGGAACGCCGCTTGGCTTGTCGCGTGGATCGCGCTGGCGGTCGCATGTGTGGTCGGCACCAAGATGCTTCAACCAGATGACGTGATTCCATCGACCACAGCATTGTGGACGCGACCGCTGATTGCCACCGACTCGCTGGCGTTCTATCTGTACAAAACCGTATTGCCATGGCCCTTGGGCGTCGACTATGGGCGCTCGCCGCCAGATGTGCTGAGCAGCATTTGGCCGTACGTTGCATGGCTCGTTCCTTGTGTTCTGATCGGCCTGTTGTGGCGATTGCCACACTGCCGCTGGTGGCTGACTGCGTTTGGCGTTTATGTCGTGGCGCTCCTGCCGTCGCTTGGCTTGGTTCCGTTTCGCTTTCAAGAGTTTTCGACGGTCGCCGATCGATACACCTACCTGGCGATGCTTGGTCCGGCGCTTGCGGTGGCGTGGCTACTTGTCGAATATCGTCGGCTGGCCGCGTGGGGCACTGCAAGCTTCGTCCTGGTTATCTTGGCAATCCTCAGCGTCATTCAAATCGGCTATTGGCATGATGACGAAGTGCTGTTTGAGCACGCCCGCAGTGTCAACCCAAGCAGTCATTTGGCTTATACGCAGTTGGGCGGTGTGCGGGAGGCGCGGGGCGATGTGAACGGCGCGGCGCAGCTCTATGCGCGGGCAATCCAGCTAAAGTCAGACTCGATTGCCGCGAGAAACAACTTGGGCCGGCTGCTCGACCGCAGTGGGCGCTATGAAGAAGCGATCGAACACTATCGCCATATCCTCGAGCATGCGCCAGAGTTGCTGGCCGTGCGGACCAATTTGGCAATCGCACTGGCCCACGCCGGGCGGCATGAAGAGGCGCACGTGCAATTTGAAACGGTGCTGGAAGCCAAGCCCGATGATGTTTTGGTTTTGACGCACTTTGCCCAGTTGCTGTACCAGGAGGGGAACCTCTTAGCCGCGGCAGAACATTACCGCCGCGTGGTGGACCTCGACCCTAGCAGCGCCATGGCCCTGGTAAACTTGGCCAACATGCTTGCCGCGTTGGGCGAAGTGGAAGAGGCTGCCGCGCATTATCAAACGGCACGACAGCTTGAACCGAACGACGCCGGGATCGCCGCCAACTTCGGCCTGATGTTGTTGCAGCATGGGCGTGCCGCCGAGGCAGAAGAGCAACTCCGCCGGGCACTTGAATTACGACCCAATGACACCGTTACCCAACATCGTTTAGGAGACTCGCTTGCAGAGCAGGGGAGGGCGAGCGAGGCGATTGTTGAGTTTCGACAAGTCCTCCGCCAGCGGCCCGACTGGCCGACGGCTGCCAGTTCGCTGGCGTGGCTGCTGGCCACATCGCGTGACGAGAGCGTCCGCGATGGTGACGAAGCGGTGCGTCTGGCACGCAGCGCATGTCAGGCCACGGCTTACGAAGATGCCAGAGCATTGGATGTGCTGGCGGCCGCCTACGCCGAAGCCGGACAGTTCGACGAAGCAGTGAAGACGGCAGAGTCGGCCAGGAAAATCGCATATCGCTCTGGCAAATCGGAGTTGGCCACGCAGATCGATCTCAGACTCGAACGCTATCGCAGTCACGAACCGTATCGATCGTCGCAATAGTCCCCCGAATGGTCACGACTGGGGGCTTTGCCGGCATTGGTCCTCCCTTGCTGGCGTGAAAGGCCCTGAGATTGACGGTTTTCGCATCTGGTGGGGACTAGAGCCGGGATTCTCGGAGAAAACAGCTCCTTTGATGCGACGAACTCGTTGACGGATCGCGGTCGGAGATTTACCATCCTTTGTGTGGCGGTACGCCCGTTGTGGCTCGACCATTCGCGGCGGAGACGGCCGCCATTACCATCTTGTCGGTATGTAATAGGAGAGTGATCCAATGCCGCTATTTGAAGTCGAGACCGATTCGCACATCATCATCACCTGGGCCGATGACCAAGACGCCGCGTCGGCCGTGGTGAACGAAAACTATCCTGAAGAAGGCGTGATTCGGTTAACGAAGCGGCCTCGCGATACCTGGGTGATTTCCAAGGCGGCCTTGGGAATCAGCTCGTCGGTCGACCCTTGTTCAACGGCTCGCGATTGCCTGGCCAAGTCGGCGGGCGACAAGGTCCACGCGATCCGGCTTTACATGCACGAAACAGGAACCGATCTGGAACATGCCCGAAAGGCAATTGAATCGAACATGGTCATGGGCTGGTAGCGACAGCATTTCAAGAGGGCAAGCAGAATTCAAGCAGGGCTAGCGGGACAGGTTCGCCATCGGTCGATCGATGGCAAGAGCCTGTCCCTTTTTGTTTTGCTCAGATCGGGTCAACCTGACCGCGAAGGAATAGAACTCTGCGAACGCATTGTGTTGCCGTTGCGTACAATGAACAGATGACGTTCGCTGTCGAATCGACAAGACGAGTTCAGTAGCCCGTTTCTGTGTCCTTTCCATTCGTTTAGGTCAATCCATTGGCACACGCTCTCATTACTGGCGGCGCGGGATTTATCGGGAGCCACTTGGCCGAAACGTTGGTCGCCCGAGGGCAACGGGTCGTTGTCATCGATGATCTTTCGACGGGCTTTCGCGAAAACCTGGCTTCGCTCGAAAGCCACGATGCGTTTCGATTCGTCGAGGGTTCGGTGGCCGATCGCGAGTTACTTCGCGAGCAGTTGGCCGATGCCCAATCGGTCTACCATCTCGCCGCCGCCGTGGGCGTAAGGCTCATTGTGGAGAACCCGGTCCATACGATCGAGGCGAACATCCATCCTACGGAGTTGCTGCTTCAAGAAATGTTGCGGGTTCACGAGCGTGGCCAATCGGTCAAGCTGCTGCTTGCCAGTTCGAGCGAGGTGTACGGTAAGAACCCCAAGCCACGCTGGTCGGAAGAAGATGATCTGGTATTTGGTCCGACGACGCGACCTCGTTGGGCCTATGGTGCCTCGAAGGCGATCGATGAGTTTCTAGGGCTTGGCTACTGGCGTCAGCATCAGCTCGAGGTGGTCGTGTGCCGGTTCTTCAACGTGATTGGGCCGCGACAGGTTGGTACGCATGGAATGGTGCTGCCGCGGTTCGTGCAGGCCGCACTGCGTGGCGGGCCACTGGTCGTTCATGGCGACGGGCAGCAGGTCCGCTGTTTTGCCGATGTGGCCGATGTCGTCGACGCGGTAACCGCCTTGATGGACCACTCTGATACGGCGGGGCGAGTGTTCAACGTCGGCAGTGACGTACCGATCACCATCGACAAGTTGGCCCAAGCGGTTATCGCCGAGGTCGATCCGAGCGTCGAGATCGAATACCAGAGCTATGAGGAGGCTTTTTCTGACGACTTCGACGATGTTCGCGTTCGCGTTCCGGACCTAGGGCGTCTTTGCGAGACGATCGGAGCGCGTGACCGACGGTCGCTTGTCGATGCGATTGCCCGGCTCGTTCAGTGGCATCAGCAGCATGAAACTCCTCGGGAACCCGGAGAGTAACGGGCTAAGGCGAGCGGCGAATGAGAATATACCAACCCGACGCGTGAGCGAGGGACCAACCGGTAATACACTGCGTTCCCTCGCTTACGCGTCAGGTTGGGATTGGTACGTTCTTATTTGCCGCACGCCTAACATCGTGCCACTATAGGTGCGCTGGAAATACGCAATATTGCGTAGATGCGCATCGCCCAGTGCAAACGAAGAGGGCACACGGGGTCCAGTCTTTAGGGTGGATGCCCGCTTTCTTCCAGAATCGAGATCGCCTTAAGGTGTGTCACAGCAAGCGGCTCCGAGATTCCGCACTCAATTGTGTTCGTCGGCTGGCACGCTGATTGCTTCTCTTGCCCATCGTATTGAATCTCCAGATTCACACGGTATCGGCAACACACTCTCTCCAACAACGCATGGAATCGGGCCCTTTCGTCCCGCAATCGGCGTATCCAGAAGGATGCCCCTTATGGCTTGGGTGAGCGCCCGCCTTGCTCGCCCAGGTCGGGGCATCCGTTTTCTCCGGTCGCGTGTGATCTTGTGACTGAAACAAGGGGCCGTTACGATTTCAGTATTGCGCCACTCGCGGCTGCCCGCCAGAAGGGCGGTGCATGTGAAATCGGCGTTCTGTGTCGTAGGCCTTGCATAAGAGCTATCGAAGATGAAACTCATCATCGCGATCATTCAGCCGAGCCGCTTGGAGGCTGTTAAAACGTCGCTTACCGAGGTCGAGGTTGTCCGTCTGACCGTGATGGACGTGCAAGGATTTGGACGCCAGGAAGGGCATCCCGAGCAGTTTCGAAAGCACGATGTCGGCGTGAAGTTGGTCCGCAAGGTTCAATTGCAAATTGCCGTCAACGATCAATTCGTCGAACCGACCATCAATGCGATTATCAAGGCTGGCCGCACTGGGGATACCGGGGAGATTGGCGACGGCAAGATATTCATCCTCCCCTTGGAAGATTGCATTCGCATCCGCACCGGCGAACGTGGTCCCGAGGCCATCTAGTAGCCTACAGGCGTTTTGAACCGGCAATTTGCACGGTTTCGCTCAACGGAAGTCCGCCGCTGGGCTCGGCTTTTGCAGGCCGCATGGGTACTGGTCGCCTCCCGAATCAACCCATGAATGCTGGCATATTCGGACCTGCGTGGCTTATAATCGGGGTTCCCCGCTTGCTTTCGACGGTCGATTCCCCTGGAACTTCCGCACACCGCCCCACACTGGGTCCGCCAGGAGGCGACCTCGAGATGGATGACGACATGATGGCAAATTTCCATAGGCACACGCTGCTGCTCTTGATCACGACGCTTTTGGTGGCGGCCACCACGATGGCATTGGCCGAGGATGACGAATCGGCCGGGCCAGCCAGCGAGACGGCGATTGCCACATCCATCGTCATCTTGCCGCAGGAGATCAAGCTCTCCGACGTCGAGGCTCGACAGCAGTTGCTCGTCGAGCGGCTACGAGCGGCCGACGATTCGACCGAGGCGACCCATGTGGCCGATGTCTCAGCCGAGGCAACATTCTCGACAAGCAACGAGGAGGTTGCCGTGGTCGTCGAGGGGGTCGTGGTTCCTCGCGGCGACGGCGAAGCCACGATTACGGCCACCGTTGGCGATCAACAGGCCGCGGTGACCGTGACGGTGAGCAATCAGCAGCAGCCCTTTCAGTGGAGTTTTCGCAATCATGTGCAGTCGGTGCTGACCAAGACCGGCTGCAACTCCGGCGCCTGTCATGGTGCCCTGGCCGGAAAGTATGGCTTCAAGCTCTCGCTTCATGGGTACGACTCTCACCGAGACTTCGACGTTCTCACACGTCAGGCTCGCGGACGCCGCATTGTGCCAAGCGATCCGGGTCGGAGCCTGATGTTGCTGAAGCCCTCGGGCGGGGTGCCGCATAAAGGCGGTTTTCGCTTCGACGTGGACAGCCACGAGTATCGCGTGCTTTCTGAATGGATCGCCTCGGCCACTCCACCTCCGTTGGATGACGACCCCCGGATTGTGCACATCGAGGTTCTACCCAAGCAAGCGGTGCTGGGCGTGAACACAACCCAACAGCTCCTGGTGAAGGCCCGATTTAGCGACGGTCACGAGGAAGACGTGACGCGCTGGGCGAAGTACGAGGCCACCAATAGTTCCGTCGCCCAGGTCGACGATTTGGGTCACGTGCAGGTGGTGGGTGAGGGCGAAGGGGTGGTGACCGTTTGGTATCTAAGCCGCGTAACGGCCGCGACGATTACCGTGCCACTTATCCAGACGTTGCCGCCGGATACATTCACGGCGGCGCCTCGGCGGAATTTCATTGATGAGCTTGTGTTGAACAAGCTCGAGAAGGTCAATCTCCCGCCTTCACCCCGTTGCAGCGACGCGGAATTTATCCGCCGTGCGTACCTCGATACGATTGGCGTTTTGCCCGAGGCCGAGCAAACGCGGGCTTTCTTGGCGGATTCCGCGGAAGACAAACGCGATCGATTGATCGAAGAGCTACTCGTCCGCGAGGAGTTTGTCGACTACTGGTCGTACAAGTGGTCGGATCTGCTGTTGGTCAATTCCTCGAAGCTGCCGCCGGATGCCATGTGGGCCTATTACGATTGGGTGCGCAATAACGTCGCGGCCAATACGCCCTGGGATGTGATGGTTCGAGAGATTCTGACCGCCACTGGCAGCACGCTGGAAAACGGGGCGACGAACTTCTATGTGCTGCACCAAGATCCGGCGGATTTGACGGAGACAACCTCTCAGGCGTTTCTCGGCATGTCGATCATGTGCGCGAAGTGCCACAATCATCCGCTGGAAAAATGGACTAACGATCAGTATTTCGCGATGGCAAACTTGTTTGCTCGCGTGCGTGTGAAAGATGCCGACGGCGCCGGTCACCGGATCGTGTTCAACACCAGCGAGGGCGATTTGGTTCAACCGCTGCGCGGTGTGCCGCAGCCGCCAACGCCGCTGGATGGTGAACCGCTCGGGCCAGATTCGACGATCGACCGCCGACTTCATCTGGCCAATTGGGTCGTCTCGCCGGAGAATCCCTACTTCACTCGGGCCATTTCCAACCGCGTGTGGGCCAACTTCTTCCACATGGGTCTCGTCGAGTCGGTCGATGACCTTCGGCTCACCAATCCGCCGAGCAACGACCTGCTGCTGGCCGCCGTGTCGCGTCATTTGGTCGACCATCAGTTCGACTTGAAGGCTTTGATGCGAACAATTTTGCAGTCGGAAACCTACCAGCGCGACAGCAAGCCGCTGCCGGGCAACATGGCCGACGAGCGATTTTATTCTCGCTACTACCCTCGGCGTTTGATGGCCGAGGTTCTGTTGGACGTTACCTCGCAAGTCACCATGGTCCCCACGGTCTTCGAGGGATATCCAAGCGGCTGGCGGGCCATGCAATTGCCCGACTCGAGTGTCGACTCATACTTCCTAAGTACGTTCGGCCGTCCAGACCGGGTCATCACCTGTGCGTGTGAGCGGACCGAAGCGCCGAGCATGGTGCAGGTGCTGCATCTTTCCAATGGTGAAACGCTGAACTCGAAGCTGGAAGCGGCCGGGAATCGGATCGAAAAGCTGCTTTCCGGCGATGCGACACCAGAGGCGATCATCGAGGATGTTTATCTGATCGCTCTCTGTCGGTTTCCGAGCGACAAAGAAAAGGAACAACTCTTACAGGTTTTCGCCGACACGCCCGACGACCAGCGCCGAGCGGTGACCGAGGATCTGTTCTGGAGTGTCCTGACTAGCAAAGAGTTCCTGTTCAATCACTAATTTCGGCATAAGAGCCCAAGAGACGATCGCATGATCATTCCATATTTCGCCCGACCAACGGGAACCCTATGGCAGATATTGCCGCTGCTGTTGGTGTTTGGCGTTGTCTTTCAATCGGCCGGCGCCGCGGAAGAATCTCTTCCCCTGTACGGCGAAGACATCGCTCCGTTGATGGTCAAGCACTGTGTTGGTTGTCACGAGGGCGAGGAGGGCGAAAGCGAACTGGCACTGGACTCATTCGCCGGTCTCGTTGCTGGCGGAAGGCGAGGTCCGGCAGTGGTTCCTGGTCGTGCCACCGAGAGTCGCCTGCTGCAGATGGTTCTCGGCGAGCTCGAACCCGTGATGCCGCCGGATGACAATCCGCGGATGAGTGAAGAAGAAATCGAGTTGTTGCGCAAATGGATCGACGGAGGTGCCACGGGACCACAGGGCGAAGCACCGCGGCTTGCCACGTTGAAGGCACCTCGCATTGAATTGACCGCGCCGGTTCGAGAAGCAGTAACCGCTGTGGCCTACCGTCCGGGGAGCGGCGATATGATTGCGGTTGCCACCTACGGAACGGTACGCCTGATTTCGGCGGCCAATCGTGGCCTAGCACGCGTGTTGGAAGGACATGCCGGAAACGTGAACGCAGTCAGCTTTTCAAGCGATGGTCAACGATTGATCGTTGCCGCAGGCGAGCCAGGGCTCTTCGGCGAGGTTAGCCTGTGGAACGTTGACGACGGTAGTCTAACGCTCCGCATTCGCGGCCATCGCAATAGTCTCTACGCCGCCAAGCTGAGCAGCAACGGAGCGTTGCTCGCCACGGCCAGTTACGATCGAGACATTAAGTTGTGGAACGCCGAGACGGGCGAGGAAATCGCCACGCTCGGTGGACACAACGACGCAGTGTACGACCTTGCGTTTGATCCCACCGGTAAACTACTGGCCAGCGCCAGCGGCGACCGCACCGTCAAGCTGTGGGATACGGCCACTGCCGAGCGGATCGATACTTTTGGCGAATCGACCAAGGCACTCTATACGATCGCATTCAGTCCCGATGGCAAACGAATTGTCGCGGGTGGTGTCGATAACCGCATCCGCATTTGGGCTCGCGAGGATGTCGCTTCGAACACGTTCGTCAAATCCGACCCTCGTTTTGCGCACAAGGGTGCGATTATCAAGATCGTCTTTTCGCCCGACGGCAAGCTACTTGCTTCGGCTTCCGAGGATCGCACGGTTAAGTTATGGCAAGTCGAACCGCTGGTCGAAAAACACTTGTGGGACAATCAACCCGACTGGCCCACGGCACTGGATTTCTCGCCCGATGGAAAGCATCTCGTCATCGGCCGACTGGACGGTTCGCTCGACATCCACGACGTGGCCACTGGAAAGCCCGTTCCACTGGCCACACCAGAGTTGGCCCGTGTCGATCCGGCGGGCTTGCAACGCGGCGTAACGACACGCGTGAAACTTGTCGGCAAGCATCTGGTGGGGATCGAGCGCGTGGAGGTCGATCGTAAGGGGTTCGTCGCCCGAGCGTTGCCTCAGCAGGATAATGCTACAGGAAACGAAGCGTGGATCGAGATCACTTCTCCCGACGACGCAAGTTTCGGCAAGTGCAAAGTGCATGTGGTCACCGCGGGCGGAAAAAGTAAGGCGGTCTCCCTGGAGGTTGACGATTTACCACAGCTTGTCGAGGCAGAACCAAACAACCGCCCCAGCGAAACGGTTGTCGCGCAATTGCCTGCGAGCTTCTGGGGCACACTTTCCGCCGCGGGCGACGTCGACTGTTTCTCGTTTCTAGCCGAGGGTGGTGAGCACTTGGTGTTCGACTTGAATGCCCGACGGAACGGATCGAAGATCGACGGCGTGCTGACGCTCTTCGGACCCGGCGGTGACGTGTTGGCGAGCAATAACAACTTTGATACGAGTCCAGACCCACTGCTCACGTACACAATTGTCACCCCAGCGCAGTATACGATTCGAGTTAGCGATTTGCGATTTGAGGGTTCGGACAAACACACGTATCAATTGCTGGCCGGAACGTTGCCCTACGTTACAGGGCACTTTCCTTTGGGGGTGCCGGTGGGCGAGATGTCGCGTGTCGAATTCACCGGTTACAACCTGCCGGCGGACGCTGGGGTCGACGTGACGCCCAAGAAGGCGGGCGAGACGACGCTTACCGTCGATGCCGAGGTATTTCGCACGCGGCGCGGCTTGAAGGTCATCGCCAACCAAGACGCCGAAGTTCGTGAAGTCGAACCGAATGATACTCCGGCGGATGCTACGTCCGTGGCACTGCCCACGACGGTCAATGGTCGGATCTTTAGCCAAGCCAATGGCGGAACGGAAGTCGACCTGTATCGCTTCGAGGCTAAATCGGGAGAGCGATGGATTATCGAAACCGACGCTAGCCGTCGTGGATCGCCCGTGGATACGAAGATTGAGGTGCTCGACGCTGCCGGAAAACCTGTTCCCCGACTGTTGCTTGAAGCGACACGCGATTCGAGCATCACGTTCCGCCCCATCGATTCGCGGACCGTTGATATGCGATTGACGAACTGGCGCGAAATGCAACTCAACCAATACCTCTACATGCAGGGAGAGGTCTGCAAATTGTTTCGCCATCCCCGTGGGCCAGACTCCGGGTTTAATGTCTATGGCCTCAGCGGGCGACGCATCACGTACTTTGACACCAACTCGACAACCCACGCACGGGATGAGCCATGTTATATCGTGCGACCGGTGTCGCTGGGCACTAAGTTGGTTCCCAGAGGGTTGCCGGTGTTTACCGTCTACTTCGCGAACGATGACGACGGACGGCGTCGCCTGGGC
>CAZNXE010000054.1:0-3086 GCA_964576465.1 uncultured Planctomycetaceae bacterium | reverse complement strand
ATCTGGATTTCGTCGCACCAAGCGATGGAACCTACTACGTGCGCGTTGGCGACTCTGCCGATCGTGGCGGCGACCGGTTCGCGTATCGCTTAATCATTCGCGAGCCGAGGCCCGATTTCGTGGTTTCCGTGTCGCCCTCGACCGCCAAGGTGCCGCGCGATGGCGGACGCAATATTACGTTCAAAGTCGATCGCAGCGACGGGTTCAATGAAGAAATCACGATCGACGTTTCAGGAATCCCCAAGGGGTTCATGATCTCAACTCCCGTTACGGTCGAAGCAGGGCACAGCGAGGCGCATGCCGTGCTGTTTGCGATGGCGGATGCGGCCGAACCTTCCAAGGAGCAGTTGGCTGAAGTGAAGATTATCGCTCGCGCGGAAGTTGATGGACAGCCGAGAGAGCATGTGGTGAGCGGTTTGAAGAAGATCAAGCTCGACGACCGTGGCAAGGTCACCGTTCGTTTGTTGCCCGACTCTGGCGAAGCAATCGTGATCGCCCCGGGGACGATGGTCCCGGCGACACTTAAGATCGAGCGGCATGATTTTGAAGGCCGCGTTTCATTTGGCATCGAAAACCTGCCACACGGCGTAATTGTAGAAGACATTGGCCTCAATGGCGTGCTCATTCCCGAAGGTCAGACCGAACGGCGGATCTTTCTAAAAGCCGAACCGTGGGTGCAGCCAATGACGCGCATGGTGCATGCCGTGGCGACCAATGCACAAAGCCAGGCCTCAGCGGCAGCAACGGTTCACATCGCCACGCCAACGTCGGTGGCGCAGGCTGAGCGGCAGGAATAGACTCGCATGGCGGATCGTGAACAATCACCGGTGTCGCGGTTTCCGACAACGCGAATGCGTCGACTCCGCTACCATCCGGCGGTTCGGTCGCTGGTGCAGGAGACGACGTTGTCGCCAGGCAAGCTTGTGCTGCCGCTGTTCGTTCGCGCTGGCGATGGAGAGCCAACGCCGATCCATTCGATGCCGGGTCATGCCCAATTGCCGTTGGAGCACCTGGGCGAGAAAGTGCGCCGTGCCGCCGATGCTGGTCTGGGCGGCATCATCCTGTTCGGAATTCCCGCCAAGAAAGATGACACGGGAAGCGGCTCGCTGCACCCTGGTGGTATCGTGCAACAGGCCATCGATATTGCCAAGCAGGCAGCCCCGGAGTTGTTGGTCATCACCGACGTCTGCTTTTGTGAATACACAAACCATGGCCACTGTGGAGTGGTCAACGAGGCAACAGGTCGGATGGACGTCGACAACGACGCCACGCTTGAGCTGTTGGGTCAGCAAGCCGTCAGCCATGCCCAGGCCGGTGCGGATATCATCGCGCCCAGCGGCATGCTCGATGGCATGGTCGGCGCGATTCGCACGGCACTGGACGATGCTCGATTCACGCACATTCCCATCATGAGCTACTCGGCCAAATACTCCAGCGCGTACTACGGACCTTTCCGCGAAGCCGCTGAAAGTGCCCCCCAGTTCGGCGACCGTCGCGCCTATCAGATGGACCCGGCCGCCGATGCCGATCAGGCGCTACGGGAAGTGGCGCTCGATGTGGCCGAGGGCGCCGATATTATCATGGTCAAGCCCGCGCTGGCCTATCTCGACATTGTGTATCGTGTGCGACAGGCCTTTCCAGGAGTGCCGTTGGCGGCCTATAACGTCTCGGGTGAATTCAGTATGGTGAAAGCCGCCGCCAAAGAAGGCTGGATTGACGAGCGGGCTGTCGCTCTGGAGTCACTCACGGCCATCCACCGTGCCGGCGCGGGCATGATTCTCACCTATTGGGCCCTCGACGTCGCCGATTGGCTCGCGTAAGACCGCCCGCCGGTCACGAGTTAAGGCCAACCCGTTTGCTGGACCGTCGTTAGGTTACACCAGCATCCATTCGCCACATATTTCAATTCACCTGCAAGAACGATGTCACGAACTAAGAGTCACCTAGCGTTTGCTGCCGCGAAGAAACTCATCCCCGGCGGAGTGAATAGTCCCGCACGCGCGTTCGGTGCCGTGGGCGGCGAGCCGCTGTTCTTTCAGCGTGGCGAGGGAGCTTACCTGTACGACATCGACGGGGAGAAGTACCTCGATTACATCGGTTCGTGGGGACCGCTCATTTTGGGGCACGCCCATCCCGCCGTGGTCGAGGCTGTCGAGGCAGCCCTGCATCGGGGAACTAGTTTCGGCGCGCCGACCGAGGCCGAAAGTCATCTGGCCCAGTTGATCGTCGATGCAGTTCCGTCGGTTGAAAAGGTGCGGCTAGTAAGTTCTGGAACCGAGGCCACGATGAGCGCGATCCGGCTGGCCCGAGGGTTCACCGGGCGCGATCTCATCGTGAAATTTGCCGGCAACTATCACGGACACGTCGATAGCCTGTTGGTGGCTGCCGGCAGTTCCGCCGCAACATTGGCCGTACCTAATTCGCCGGGAGTCACACCTGGAACCACGCAAGACACGCTGGTGTTGGAATACAACGATGTCGCAGGGCTCTCTCAGGCATTCGACCAACAGGGGGCCAAGATTGCCGCCGTCATCGTCGAACCGGTCGTTGGCAACATGGGGTGTGTCGTTCCCAACGAGGCGTTTCTCTTGGCACTCCGCGAGGTGACGCGAGACGCGGGAGCGGTGCTGATCTTTGACGAGGTGATGACTGGCTTTCGCGTGGCCTATGGTGGCGCCCAACAGCGGTTGGGCGTCACGCCCGACCTCACCACGCTCGGCAAGATTGTGGGTGGCGGGTTGCCGGTGGGTGCCTACGGCGGGCGTGCCGACATCATGGATAACATCCTGCCAGCCGGGGAAGTCTTTCAAGCTGGCACGCTAAGCGGCAATCCGTTGGCCACCGCCGCGGGAATTGCGACCCTCGAACAGCTTCGCGACCATCCGCCTTACGAGCATCTTGAAATGCTATCCGCTCGGTTGGAAGAGGGGCTCGACAAGGCTGCCACCACTGCGGGAATTCCACACACACTGGCGCGCGTCGGCAGTATGCTCACGCTGTTTTTTCACGATGCCCCGGTCCGCTGTTGGTCTGACGCCGCGAAAGCCGACACGCAGAGGTTCGCCCGATATTTTTGGGGGCTGATC
>CAZNXE010000053.1:0-24537 GCA_964576465.1 uncultured Planctomycetaceae bacterium | reverse complement strand
TGCACTGTCCCTCGCGGGGTTTGGCCGGCGACGAAGGAGACAGACTACGAAGTAAACCGCCATGGAAGGCGAAAGGATGCGAGGCAGCATTGGCACGGATTCGCCCTCGCTGCGTAGGCCCTGTTGCTCGGGTGATTCAAAGGGGATAAGTCCAATTACCGTTGTCGCCCGAGGCTGTTACTTCTTCTTGGGTCTTCCGCGAGGCCGGAAGGTTGATTCTAGTGCGAGTCGCTTGGCCGTGCGCTTTTGCCAGGTCTCTGAGCCATATGGACGACCGCGATTGACCGACGTTTGTAGCGACTCTAATTCCGCTTTGGTTTGGACTCGATTGACCAAGGCGACCCAATTGCGAGGGTGAGGTACTGGCCAGTCGTGCAGCATTGGATACTCTTCAGGCAGTCCACGTTGTCGGCACTGCCACAGGCTTCCCCAGCGCCACGCTTCCGCCTGCGTCACCAGCTCGCTCCGCAACGCGTTGCGTTCGACGTAGCGACACACGGCATAAAAATGATCGTCGTCTTGTACGGGGAACGACTTGTAGGTGCCTTGGTACAAGTGGCCCTCGCCAACGCTGTGGCGATTCAGCCGCCAGCGGCGAACGTGCGTGGTGGTGACCGCCTGCATGAACGCGCCCAACTCACCATCCCGCTTGGGGCACAACAGCAAATGCCAGTGATTGGGCATCAAGCAGAAGGCCAGAATCCGCATCGGCTTCTTTTTTGAAACGTCGCGCAACACACGGAGAAAGGCCAGATAGTCCTCGTCCGACGTGAAGATCTCCGCGCGATTATTAGCCCGATTCAGGACATGAAAGACCATGCCGCCGGGCGCGATTCTGGCAGTCCTAGGCATACCGGCCGAGCGTATCACTGGCGTTCGGCATTGTCAATTAATTGGACTTATCCCCTTTCTCCCTACCCCTACCCCCTGTCATCTTTGGAGCTATTTGTTTGGTGGATCTTTCTGTATTCTCGAATGTCGTTTGGCTTCCTTGTGGAGCATTGCGTGGACATCGCCATCGTTGCACTCGAAGCCAAAGCGTTCCATTTCTGCGATGGCCTCTTCGGCACTCCAGCCTATCGCACAGATCCGCACCAGGGCACAAGCAACCCCCGTACGGCTACTGCCGGCGGCGCAGTGAACCAACACTGGCGGCATGGCAGCGTCGTGGATTAGCAATTGCTTGAGCAACTCTCGTTGATCTGCGTTCGTCGTTCCATCACCTGGTAACGGCACGCTTAACCATTGAACATGGTGTACTGCTGCCCAGTCACGTTCCTTGTCAGCCGACGGGTGGTGCGGGTCGACTAGCGACACGATCGACCGAAAACCGTAGCGATCGTGCACAAAATCCAATTGCTTCGGCGTAAGGCGACCGCAGCGATACAGTCGCCCCGGGATGACTTCTGCTAGTCGCTTGGGATATACCGTCCGCGCGTAGAGCATATAGAAGGTTGTCGCAACGACCAGCACTAGCGCTATCGAAAGGGCATTACGAAGAGACATTACGTAGTGCGTCAATCGGCGAGCCTGCAGTAGTCGAGAACGGTCGTTCGACGGAGATTGACGTATCGCCTGACTCATCATCGCCACCTTCTTAATTTCCTGTTTCAATCAACTAGGCTCCATCGCGAAGTGTGACAAGCAACTTAAAAGCCGATTTCAAAAGCAGCCCCCACGCCGTCCTCCACGGGGAATGGATAAATTTGGAGATTGCGTTCCGCGAGATAGGTCTGATCGACAGACGTTGTCGCTAGCCAGGCAATCCACCATCCGAAAAGAACCTGCGACAAGTAGTGTGCGTCATCGTTGATTCGTGTAATCCCAGTGAGGGTAGAGGCTGCGTAGAGCCCTGATCGAAGCCAGGGGTCCTCCGTCATATGGGCCAGACTCAAAAAGGGCACCGCGCCCATGAAGGCGTGACCGCTTACTCCGTTGGAGTCTTGAAACGGACGCCATTGAGCCCCATACACCGTCTCGCCGGGACGCGATCCCCCGGTAACTACCTGTAGCGCCAACATGGCTGGCGCACCGACGAGCATGGCTCGGGAGGAACGTTCACCCCATTCCGAAATCCCCCCCTCGGCACCTCCGTCGATCCACTCGCCGAAGACCCAAGATCCGAGCATTACCGGCAGTGTATAGACCCCATTTCCTAGCGGCTCGAATATTGCCGATACGTTGTCGGTGCCTTTGCCCCGCACATTTTGCTGGTAGAAGTCACGAAACGGCTCATCGATGGGTGCGTGTGCCAACGCCGCCGCCACAGCGGCTCCGCCTGCAAGCATCGTTAAGCTGTCCTTCGAGTAGAAGTTTCTGTAGTCCGAAACGATGTCAGTTGCCACGGAGCCCAGAACAGAACCCAAACCTGACAAAGGCTGGCTGTCGGACCGTGTACCAAGCCGTAGCGGTTGCCAATCCGTATCGGGCGCGTGGAAGGTGATCGAAGGATCATGGAGCCGAACGCCAAACTCCGACGACAGCGGGCGCTGTCGGTCAGTGGATTGCGTTGGAGCAGGTTGTGGAAGCCGTACTACTTCCTGGTGGGCGGTGTGTCGCATCCCACCATCGTGCTGCCGCAGCGCAACCGGCTGCTGCGTTGGTGCTAAACGCATGGCACCAGACGGCAGTGGTTTGGGAGACACGTTTGGTGACAGGCTGCCAGTACATCCAGAAGCAACCGTCAGCAGACAAGCACCCACGATAGCGCGCGCCACGCATCTCAAAGCCGCACTCTGAAAACATCGTGCCACTGCTATGTTCGACAGCAATGGCCACTTGTTGGCTTGGCTACCGCCCGCACTAGTTTGCTTAGCGATTAAGAAATGTTCGGGGCAGTCCACATCGCCGCAGAGTCGGTCGAATGTGTACAACACAGCGCCCCGTTCGTTTTCGCTCACGCTGTCTGCTGTATTCCACGTTGGTTCCATGGATTTCTCCGTCGTCGCCATGTCTAGTTGAACCGCCGGCTGAATCGCGTAACGTTGCGGAGGGTACAGCCGGCCGATTACATGACGATGAGAAGGACACGAAATTCGGAAAGAATCCAATGCCGTCGCAATCACGGGCCCCAACAAGTCGCACCGTGAACTTTCTGGCCGTTTCTCATGGTCCTCTAATGAAGATGGCTGTAGCTTGCTTACCCATACACGCGACTGCGTGTTGTGCCGCGTTTCGCGTGATAGCAATCGGGAAGCCCAGCAACAAAAGGCCTAAACAGACTGCGGGGCTTTACGCCACCGGGAATTGTGCGGATACTTATCGTGATCGTCGTGGGATCTAGCGCTCTAGCATCGCAGTTGGGTTCTACCGCTGCCGCCGACGAAGAGGAGAAGAAGTAACACTAGGGCGAGTAGGTTTGCCGGTACTTTGCCGTGTGCGGCAATGCACGCGGGGGAACATTTGCATCGACCGCGACGGAAGCGTGGCACTCCAACGACGGCGTGTTATCAGCCAGCGTCGTCGATGTCCGTCGGAGGCCATAATGGAGTCGAGGTTGCTCTCGTCCATGCCATAGGAACCATGCGCGTACTGATTGTTGAAGACTATACGCCGATTCGAAAAGCGGTGGCCAAGGGGCTGGCCGAAGCCGCCTTCGCCGTGGATGTGGCGGATAACGGTCGCGATGGGTTGTGGTACGCCGAGCACAACGACTATGACGTGATCGTGCTAGACCTCATGCTCCCTGAAATCGATGGCATGACCGTTCTGCGGAAACTCCGCTTGGCAGGTTCAACGGCCTGTGTTTTACTCCTCACCGCAAAGAGTGCCATCGAAGACCGTGTCGCTGGGCTAAACGAAGGCGCCGACGACTATGTCGTTAAACCGTTTGCGTTTGAAGAGCTGCTAGCCCGTGTGCACGCGCTACTGCGGCGACGCTATGACCGAGCAAACCCAGTACTCTCGATCGGCAACTTGGAGATCAACGCGGCGACAAAGACCGTAACCCGAGGCGGAAACCTCGTTGAACTTACACAGCGCGAATACGCCCTGCTGCTATTCTTGGCGATGCGCACCGGCGAAACGGTGTCGCGTACGGAGATCTGGGAAAACGTATACGAGTTTGACTCGGACGCACATAGTAACGTGGTGGACGTGTATATTCGATATCTGCGCAAGAAGCTGGAACGCCCCGAGTGGCCGTCTCTGATTCATACTCGCCGTGGATTCGGCTACCGCCTTGCCGACGAAAGCCAGGACACTTGAACCGTTCCTTGCGAACACGATTGCTATTTGGTATCGCCGTGACGACGGTGACTGGATTCGCCATTTCCGCGATGATCATCTTCGTGTTGCTGCGTGCTGGCCAGTTGAATAAATTCGACGCCCTGCTCGCGGCGAAATCCCGTGCATTGGCCACACTGGTAGAGCAAGACGGGAACGTATTCGAGATTGAGTTCAGCGAATATGCGATGCCTGAGTTCACCCGCCAGACGACGCCGGAATACTACCAATTATGGAATGAAGACGGGAAGGTCCTCGCCCGATCGAGACGCCTGGGGCCTCACAACCTCAGAAAAAAATTCGGCTCGCTTGCGTCGCCCGAATATAGTTTCACAACACTCCCCGACGGACGACCGGGTCGTATTGTGGGTGTGCGGTTTCTTCCGGACTCGCCGGGCGAAGAAATCCAGTCTCCTACAGCGAATGCGGATGGTGAAGACGATGATGATCGAGACCTCGTTGATGACAGTCGTCGTCGCCACGTAACGCTTGTCGTGGCACGTGGGACGGAGGAGATCGACCGATTCCTTGTGCGGTTGGGATGGGTACTGCTCGTTGTAGCCGCACTAACCACCACAAGCATTCTGGCCGTGCTGGCCTGTTTGGTGAAGCGGAGCCTGCACTCCCTGAACCAACTGGCCGCCCAGATCGCCGTTCTCGACGAGCAGCAACTCACCGGGCGTGTTCATGTGGACGGTGCCCCGGCTGAGTTGAGCCCTGTTATCGGACACTTGAACGACCTTCTCGTTCGGCTGAAGGAAGCGTTTCAGCGCGAACGCGTCTTTGCAGCTGATGTGGCCCACGAATTAAGAACACCACTTGCTGGCTTGCGCACCACGTTGGAAGTCGGCCTGAGCCGGGATCGCGACGGCAACGACTACCGTGAGACGCTACAAGATTGTCAGGCAATCTGCCTTGATACACAGCGGCTTGTCGAGACGTTGCTGTCTCTGGCACGCATTGAAGCGGGCCGTGATACGGTCGACCTTGCGTACGTTGATGTTGGATTGTTGATGTCAAGAGCCTGGCAGGTCCATGAAGAACACGTCCGATCTCGTACCGGTCGTGCCAATGTGCTGCACGGAAAGTCCGGGGTTCTTTTGGCGACCGACCCGGACAAGCTTCACGTGGTCATCTCGAATCTTTTTCAGAATGCCGTTGACTATACCGACGATCTCTCCTCGATCACCGCAAGCTGGCACATCGATGTGACCGGCCTACAGCTAAGTGTCGCGAACACAGGCTGTGATCTCGATCAACAACAAATCCGGCACGTGTTCGAGCGTTTCTGGCGAGCAGATGCGGCTCGTGCGACGACCGGCGCTCACGCTGGCCTGGGGCTTGCGCTTTGTCACAGGACCATGCATCTGCTTGGTGGATCGATCGAGGCGGAAACGAACAACGGACGTTTCATCGTGACCATCCGCTTTGGACCGCAATACGTCGAAACGGCCGACTCGCTCGATTCTCCAAGCGGATGCAAAGGAGACATTCTACTTTGTTAGATCCTTTCGGGGCCTACCCCGTGGTCGCAGGGAGTGTTCTAGCCCTAGGCGTTTTGCAGTTCGCTTTTGCCAGGGCTTCGCACCGAATGGGCGGTCCAGAAGCAGAAGGTGAAACAACGGTGTCAAAAACCGTTTTTATGTAATGTGGTCAATATTCGGTTCCTGACACCTTTGTTTTGTCTTTGTTTTGTGTACCTTTGTTTCTCCCGAGATGAAACGACCGTTTGAAGGATCGTAATATCGGGCTCGATTGTACTGAAGCCTCGTCTCCTCGTCGAACTCCCGACCGGTGTAGCCGAAGATCACGTCGACCGGGTTGTTCTCGTCGAACTGCGTTTCGTCGGTCAGGTTGCCGAACGTGTCGTACTCGCGCGTAAAGCCCTCGGTGCCGTCGGCGTTCCGGGCTTCGCGAATCGAACCTTGATAGTCGTCCAGCGTCCAGAAGTCCAGCGTCCAGAAGAAACAAAGTGGTGCGTCCGCGCTCCACTTGACGACCCTACCTGGACGCACCCTACGCGACTTGGCTGAGCAGAAAAGGGGATAAGTCCAATTACGGCCAGTTAATTGGACTTATCCCCTTTTCTGCTTCATTTATGTCTCTTTCTGGAGTCGCTCTTCTAGCTCTTTAACCGGCAAGCTATACTGTTTTCCAGCGTGAATGATCGCTTTCAGCGTGGCAACAATAAACGATCGCTTCAGATCTTCTCTATCCGCATTTTGAAAATCGTGTGCGTCTAGCTCTATCGCAAGTGCAAGCTCACCATCCTTCTGGTCGATTCCTTGATAGTGAGGCGCCTCTTCGTTCTTCAGGCCGCCTACCCATTTAAATGGTGCGCTAGATAAGAATTTCATCGAGATCATGATTTGCTCTAGTTCGTCCATGACCTCGGGGCCCACCTCAAAACTATGTGGATTCAGCCGAGCTTTAGTTAGCGAGACTCCGCTAAGTACCAGTTTACGATTGTGTGCCATCTTTTCACCGATTAGTCTTGTTTCCAGGTAGAGCACCATTACCAAACATACGTTCAAAGCGTTCAATTACCTGTGTTTCATACTCACGCGCCATCCGTTTTCCGGGGAACGTTTTCAGTACTTCTGATTGATAGAATTCTCCCGTCTGCCTCCGCAACGCTCTGACTTGTTGTTCTCCGCGAATGGAAGCACCATCGCGCACTCGTACCCCTTGCGCGCTCTCGCCAATCTTGTACGTCCCGTTTGGTCCGATGATACGGTAAACGTGAGTTTCGCCAACGTAGTCCAAAGAGTTCTTGTGGACCGCTCGCTTCGCCCGGATGACACTTCCTGCATTGGGCAGGAAACCAAAGGTAGCAAAATTTGCCCCCAGAGATACAGTAGCAGCCGCACGCTCCCCCCAGGTCGAGTTGGGATCGCCAATCACCTGAGCATCCTGGATTTCTCCGACCCATGGAATAGTGCTGGCGGCCAATTCAGCGGCTGCACGGACCGGCGGAGGGGTCCCTGCTGGGCCACCCATGAAGATGAGTTGGTCGGAAGCGATTGGCCCCGTGATGTTGTCTGGGGCAGGTAGAATATTTCTGCCTAACAGGGCATCCATATAGGGAACTGTCGTTAAGTCTAACAGGGAAGAACCTGATTGTGACGGCGAACTACTTCTCCCAGGTGGTGTGGCGGCCGGCGGTAGCGGGGGCCCCAGCGGCACGGGGGATCTGCTAATCCCCGATCCTTGCCCCCCGGACCCCAACTGGCCAGAGGTGGCGCCATTCTGTGGTACTGGACTCAGCCCACTCGGGTCGACGAAAATCGTGGGGCTGTTGCCGACGTAGCGGTAGAGGTTGGTATCGCCGCCGGCGAAGCCGATTGGGTCGTTCGAGATGAAACGGCCGTTTGATGGATCGTAATACCGGGCTCGATTGTACTGGAGCCTCGTCTCCTCGTCGAACTCCCGACCGGTGTAGCCGAAGATCACATCGACCGGGTTGTTCGCATCGAACTGCGTTTCGTCAGTCAAGTTGCCGAACGTGTCGTACTCGCGCGTGAAGCCCTCGGTGCCATCGGCGTTCCGGGCTTCGCGGATCGAACCTTGATAGTCGTCGAGCGTCCAGAAGTAATCGTCGGCCGTTATGTCTAGCAACAGCTCGTCGATGCCCGTGCCGTAGACATAGCGATGCGTACGGACGTTGTTCTGGTTGTACTCCAGCAGAATCTGATCGCCGTCGTAAACATATCGCTGCCGCTTGCCGCTGACGCTCTTTTCAATCCGACGGTCGAACGCGTCGTACTTGTAATTGATCTGCTCCTCGCGAACACTCGGGTTATCGGCGTCATAGATATTCGAGTCCTTCAGCCGCCCGCGATGATCCCAGTTGTAACGAATTTCGCGTCGATACTCCGCACCCGGGGTGATGACCTTTTCAATAGCCTTGCTGCGATTGCCTTCATCGTCGTATTCGTAGGTGTACTTATCGTCGCTGGCCAGGCGGTTGTGAACGGCGGTGGCATAGCCGGGATTGGTGCGGTTGCCCAGCGCGTCGTAGGTAGAGGAGTAGTAAGGGGGAAAGTCCGAATTGAAATGCTATTCGCCTAATCCCCTTTTTCCTTCGGTTGTCTGAGTTGTGGGAATCGCCGATAATAGAGACGCAGTGAATTGGGTTCTTGGAGGGCTCTGTCCTTGATGCGATTTCGACGTGCTTTGAAACTTGTGGTTGTGGCGATGCTTGCGCTGGTGGTGGGGCAGGTCGCGGTGATGGCTCAGGTGCGGTTTGGGGGTCGGGAGAAACTTGCCGAACGGCCGACTTTCAGCGACGACCAACGGGCGGTGTTCTTTTTTGACGCTCGTCTTGAACTGGGGCCGGGTGAGCTGGGACGTAAGCCGGTAGCCGATCCGCAACCGGTGCCATTGTCAACTTCGCCGGATGAATCTTCGGTCGATCTCGATGGTGCGGCATGGTCGCACATTGTGGATGCGGAGGTGATCGAGGACGAGATCAAATCGCATGTCACGTTGGTAGCCGAGCATGTGCGGTCGTTGAATGCGTTCAAGTCGGGCGGCTATCAAGAGATTCGCGATCGCTACAGCGTGCTGGCGGTGTTGTTCGGGGTGATTGCCCAATACGACGGCGATGTGCGGTGGAAAAACCAAGCGGCTGGAATGAGGGCAGCCCTGGCACGCGCCGGGTTCAACTGCAAGGTCGCCACCGATGCCTCGTTTAAGGAATCGAAATTTCGCGGTGAGGATCTGGCGACGCTCGTGCGCGGCGGTTTTCCGGAACTACCGCAGGCGCCGGCAACTGTCGAAGATGGCTGGTCGGCCGTATCCGATCGCTCGCCGCTTATGAAGCGAATGGAGCAGGCTCAACACGGGCGCCTCGACGTATGGACTGCCAACGACGAGGAATTCCAGCGCAATCGCGACAAAGTTTTGCACGAAGCCCAGTTGTTGCGACTGCTGACCGAGGTGATTAAGGATGCGGCCTACGAGTACGCCGAAGACGAGCTTTATCTGGAGTACGTCGAGGCGATGCGAAAGCATTGTGATGAGGTGATCGGAGCCGTCGCGGAAGATCGCTTCGAAGAAGCCCAGTCAGCGGTCCGCCGCATCAATCAGCAGTGTGACAATTGCCACGGCGATTACCGCAGTTGATTGTCACGCACAGAAAAGCCGTTTGAGTGTTGTGCCTTTAAGGCGAGCGGCAGATAAGAACGTACCAATCACAACCTGACGCGTAAGCGAGGGAACGCAGTGTAATACCGGTTGGTCCCTCGCTCACGCGTCGGGTTGGTATATTCTCATTCGGCTCTTGTCCTTTAGCAATCGATCATCACTGCTATTGAACGCGGACGTTGTCTCGTCGGGCACTCTGCTGTGTACGCTCGGGCCATGGTACGACGATCGCGGTGTACCACGGATCGGCGGGCTTGCCTTCGGCGGCCACGATGGTTTGTCCCGGCAGCAATTCCACTTGATACGGCTTTCCCGAGAGTGGATTGACCTGATAGGGCGGGGGTGATTGACCGGCGGCCAGGGCCAAGGCCAAGCACCACGCTTCGCAGGCGGCCCGGTCTTCGGCTTGGATGCGCTGCCCTTGTTCGATATCGCCCAACAACATGCGCCCGGCGACGAGGGGATAGTTTGGCGTAGTCTCCAATTCATTCAGTCGCAGACGCATGCGTACGAAGACTTCACGACGCTTGTAGAACGGTTGTTCGCATGCTTTGATCAGTTCACGCATCGTTTGCAAGTAAAAGACTTCGTCGGCGTCGATTCCGCGCAGCGCCGCCGCTTCGAAGACCGACAGACTCATTTCTTGGACCAACTCCTGCACTTCCCGGTCGGTCAGCAGCCAGATCATGTCGCCGCCGCGAACGGCCTCATAGGTGTGCAAACCCAGCGCGCGATCGCCGATCCATGCGCGAGCATCTTGAGGCCAGCGATCCAGTTGTGCGGCGAGCATCGCATGCACTTGGGTGATGCTGGCGACATCGAGATCGGAATGTTGCACGATGGCTTCAATAATTCCCAGTCCCACGCGCCGCAGTCGCGCGGCTTCGATGCGACAGATCACGTGCTGTTCGTTGCCGAGTAGCTCCGCGCCGCGAAGCAGGTAGCTGAGTGCCTCGACGGCGCCCACCATGTCGTCATTCGCCAAATATTCGGCCGCTTCAAACGCTTCCAGCCGTCCGCAAACCCGAACGACGTCGACGAACGATGTGTCGGCGAAGAAGCCGGCTTTGTGCAGGAGACCAAAGTGGCACTCCGGGAGATCGTAGGCCTTCCGCGATTCGAGCCATGCGAATTCGTGTTTTCCCCGGAAGCGGATCATCCGCTCGAGTGTCACAGGGCTGAATGTGAAGGGCCCTTCGGGAATCAGCTTGTGCGATGCCGCATCGATGCGTTCCATCGACTGCATTGAAAACAGGCCCGAGAGTGCGACCGCCGTGTTGCTGTTCTTGGCGGGCGGTGGGCTGTCTAGCTGATCCGGCGTGGCCTTTGCTTCTTCGACGCGATCGAGTTCATCTTGCAACTGAGCGTTGGTGGAATTCCGCGCGCGTGTGAGTTGGCCGTATTCGTCGGTGACCATCTTCGCATATTGCTCGTCACTCGATTCAAGCGAGCAGCCCGAGACGCAAACAAGCAAGAGCACTGGCAACTGCCAGCGAAACATCGCATTCATGAGTCGGCCTCGGCTTCCATGCGCACCGCGAACTTCCAGGAGCGCGTGGTGGTCGACAAGATTCCACACATGCGCTCGGGCAAGTGGCGGGTCCGCTATGCTACCGGAGCCGCCGCCATGGCGAGAAGAGCGGTTTGGTCGATCCGATCCGCCTGCGCATCGATGGAGCTAGCATCGCGACGGGCAATCGTCTCTTATGAGGGCGATTTGGCCGCCGTGGGAGAACGATCTGTCGGAGTGCCATTGCTTGCAGCCCGGTTCAGCGTTTCCATCTCGACAAGCTCGGCAAGCCCAGCTTTGGCCAACTCGCGACCTGAAACATAGCGCCCGGGGTTGATCCACTTTTCCATCTGCTTGAAGCTGACCTCGAACATGTCGGCCAGCAGGTGGTCCATTTCGGTTTCGAGCGAGCCGAAATGACGTGCCCATTCGGCCGCTTCGGCCAAGCCTACGTGCTCTTCGCTCTGCCACTTCATGGGATGAAACAACAGCACGCTGAAGGGCGTGACCATGCGTCGGTGGCATGCCGCGAAGGGCCACAACGCGGCGGACGAACACTCGCCGGTAACAATTCCCGTGGCTCGCAGCCCCCGAAGACGAATCAGCCCGACCATGTGCATGGCGCAGTAGGGGCTGCCGCCGGGAGAGTCGAAATACAGAATGCACTCCCCGCCGCGGGGCACCTCGAGAAGTTTCTCGGTGAGTGCTCCCTCGTTGTCGGTCAGATCACCAACCATCGGAATTTCCAGCGGCCCCTCTTGTTCTTCGTGTTCCATCATCGGTTCCTTCGGACTCTTGGGCGGCTGAGAAATAGAGGCCTGCTCAACAGGTGCTCTCCATGCACATATAGCTTGATCCTACCAAAGGCACAAGCAAGGCTGGCCCGGAAAATCCGGCAGAATCGCCCCTTCCGCCGATCTCGGTTGCGTTCTAACGAACACTCCGGCGGGGTGTCGGAATCTGGCCCTGAAAAACCGCCTAAAAACGACGCTAGCAGCTACTAGGTTCATCAGGGATTGGTCGGCTCAAGTAACCTCTCGCGAATGCGGATTGGCCCCTGGCAGCACTCACATTCTTTGAGTTCGAACATCGGGATGGAACAGATGTCGCACCAGTAATCGAGTTGATACTTCTTTCCCTCGCGAAGGGTGGATACGCGAATCACCTGGATCACAGGCGAACCGGCAAACTGCCGCACCAGCAGTTCGACGTTGATGTTGCGAAGCCGGGGATCCTTGTGAAAGCCCCGCCCTCGGGCGTCTTTGACGATCGGGAAAAGCCGTCCGTCGCGGGTTTCCAACGCCACCGTGGCTTCCGCCGCGTCGTCATCGGTTTGAATTCCGAATCGACGATCGAGCGCTTCGGCCATCCACACAACGCGCCCTTGTAGGGCAACCGTTTCATAGTCTGGCTGCCCTGATGTGGGTTGATCGCTGGTGGTAGCAGGCGCCGTCGTGTCGCGCTCGCCAGCGGGGCATGGTTGGCCACCGTTGGTGAACAACAGAGCCGTGAACAACAGAGCGGTCGCCCTGGAGAATCGAACCGGAAGGTGCCGGAAACATTGGATTACGAATGGAACCAACATGCGATACTCCGGCATTCTTCGAGGGCGGATGCGAATGATCGATTATTCTTCGGAGTAGCCCACTAGAACCAAGGTCATTACAAGTGTGTCGTCGGGCGCGGTCGTGGTTACGACGGGAAGTTGCACACTCCACAAATCGCGATCTTCATCATGCACCATGGTCGGTTCCGTGGTCGCGTCATCGGCCGTTCGCAACAGGCTCAACATACAGGGGTGTGCCGACTGTGCTGCATCGGAGCTGCGTTCGACTAGGGTCTCGGCATCGACAGGCCCGACTTCCGTGTCGTCTTCGGCAAGCGAAAGCAACATGAAATCGACCGTGTCGGAGGTGCCGACATGATTGCCGTCGACCGGCTGTTGTGCGTAGCGGATGGTGTAGACGCCTTTGTCGATATCTTGATCTCGAAAGTCGCCGCCACGTCGGTGGTAGCGGATGACGCCTGCCAGCTCGCCCGATCGAAACGGATAGAGCACCGTTGGCGAGACCGAAAAGCCTTCTTTGGCGGGTAACTGCTTGAGGAGCCACAGATCGCAGTGCGGCCGGCCTTTTCGGAGCACGCGATAGCCTTCAAGGCAAAGTTCAGACGCGATTTCTTCCGAAATCTCGTCGGCCGGCGCGGGCTCGGCGAGTGGCTCAACCGCATAGTCGGCCGCCGCGACAAAAGGGCTTGTGAACATCAACGTAAGAACGCCGATCAACAAACGAAACTTCATATCGAATTCACTCCCGGTCAATGAGGCTGTCTGACGTCGGTGGATGCCCGAGCGTGTACCGTAACCTCGGACAGCATGTAGCCATGAGAGACTGTTCCGAGTCACTCGCTACGATTGGTTATGGACTGGGTCGCAGGACCATGGCTCCCACTCTGAACCGTCGGTCTCCCCTCCATCATACCCCAATGGAGCACGTTGGGTTGCAGGTTTACGACTGGCAATCGAGCGGATCAGCCGGCGGTGGCAGTCGCCGTTTGATGTACTTTGGGCGTGCGGCGAATGAGAATATCCCAACCCGACGCGTGAGCGAGGGACCAACCGGTAATACACTGTGTTCCCTCGCTCACGCGTCGGGTTGTGATTGGTACGTTCTTATCTGCCGCTCGCCTTGGGGGCAGGTTTCAATAGCTGAACGTGGCGAGGAAGGCGCTGCGTGTTCCGGGACAATCCCATGTGCCACCCAAGCCGCGTGCCGAACACCGGCTGCTGATCGTGAAGGCAGGGGTTGCGTTATCTACTCGTGCGAGTGGTGGGTAGAAAACGATTTCATTCGTGCAAACGCAGTCGCTTTCGCCCAGCTTTCGTGTCAGGATCTCGACGGTGTTTCCCGCGGACAGTTGAGCGACCATGTCGAGATGATCGATTTCCATCTCGATCAGCGCGGTGGTGACCTGTTGAATCTCGCCGACTGCCGGTCCGCCATATTCTTGTACCATCGCCACGAGTGCCGCACGTTGCAGGTTGTTCGCCCGTTGGTCGACGATCACGAGCGACCGAATCGGTTCGGCGTTGAACACCAACCCTCCGCCATAGCCCAAGGTGCCCGATGCCCGTGTGGCCACTACGACGTGTAGTCCGGAGAGATCGATGCCGTTGAACTCACCACTTTCGATACTCCATGCCATGATGGCTTCTTTGCCTGCCAGGGAGTTTTCCGCATTGGCGAAACAGGGGCCGGTGTAAACATCACAGGTGCGGGTTTCGAGGTAGTCTCCGGAGATGTCCGCGGCCCATGTCGCGGCGGCTGAGAGGATCGTCGCACCTAGGATGCATGTTGGCAGAACCATGCGATGAATCATCTTTGAATCTCCCTCGAGACCATGGCAATGTGGGGGAACGTCAATCGCGAAAAAGCACTGTTAATCGCAAAAAAACACTGCGTGCCCAGTGGACAAACTTTCAGCGTGTCCCGCATTCTACCGCTGGCCCGATGGCCGGTCCAGCAAGATTTTGCCCATGGTTGCCGCATCCAACCGCAAGGATCAGCAGATGTTCGCCACGACCTTGACGGTTGAATGGATGTTCGGCATTGCGTTGTACGGGGCCGCCGTGGAGGTTAGTTTAGTCTGCTTAGGAGTTGTGCAGCGATCGCACCAAGCGACGGGCACACGAGCGTGCCCCGCCTGAATACAATACTCACCTGTTGTTTGAAAACGCTAACACCGAGCCGCTGGAGGCCGCGACAATGAGTTTGAACAAGCCCAAGACCGACGATCACAACGTATCACGCCGTGGCTTTCTGGCGGCCGGCACGGTTGCCTCGACGACAGCATGGACTGCTGCCAGCTATGGCCGGATCGCCGGGGCGAATGATCGGATTCGCATCGGCTTCATCGGCGCCGGGGGAATGGCCAACGGGCACATGGGCGCCATCAACTCGTTGAAGGAGTCGAACAACCTCGAGGCTGTCGCCGTGGCCGATTGTTGGCAACAACGTGCCGACGACGGTGCGAAGAAAGTCGGCGGGAAGGCGTTCAAAGATTATCGCGCAATCTTGGACATCGACGACATCGACTATGTGACGATCGCCACGCCCGAACACTGGCACTCGACGATGACCCTCGCGGCGCTCGACGCCGGTAAGGCCGTGTATTGTGAAAAGCCGATGACGCATGACATTCCGGAAGGCCAAGCCGTGATGAAGCGGCAACGCAAAACTGGTCTGCCCGTGCAAGTTGGTGTGCAAGCGATGTCGGATGACAGCTATTCATCGGCTGCCGTAGCCATCGCCGAAGGTGTCATCGGTCAGGTTGTGCAGGCACAGATTGAGTACGTCCGTCGCTATGACAAACAAGGACTGTTTCGGAATCCGGCAATCGGCGACGACAAGCCGCAGCCCGACGATCTCGATTGGAATGCCTGGCTGGGGCACGCTCCCAAGATTCCGTGGAATCCCCACCACTACTTTGAATGGCGAAACTATGCTGCGTATTCCGGCGGCATCTGCACCGACCTGTTCATTCACCGCATCACCAGGATCATGAAAGCCTGTCAGCTCGGCTATCCTCGCCGTGTGGTTGGCATGGGCGGTATTTGGCAATGGCCCGACGGACGCGATTTGCCAGACAGCTTTGAAATGATCTGCGAGTATCCACGCGGAATGACGGTCTATGTGTTGGGCACCATGGGCAATCGAGTCGGTATCGATCATCTGATTCGCGGCTATCGCGGGACTATGTACTTCACGCCCAGCGGCTGGGTCGCCAAGGATAAAGACGGCAAGGTGTTGGCCACCCATAAGAAAACTGGCGGCGAAGACATCAAGCTGCACCACACCAATCTGCACAATCATCTTCGCAACGGCGAGCCATTGAATTGTCCTGTCGAACTAGGAATGGCCGGCGTGGTTGCCGTGAACATGGCCAACGAGTCGTGGCGTTCCGGGCAGATGATGGCTTGGGATCGCAAGTCGGAAAAAATGGTGCCAGCCGACACGCTGCCGCAAAACTACGAGCCGGAAACATGGGACAACGATCTCGTGGTCGGGTGATCGACCACGGAAACATCGGTGGTGAGTTGCTTCACATGGCATGAAACGTCCGTACAATGGGGGCAGAGAAGAAGGCAACCCATTGATTGCGGCGCTGCTGTGCGGTGATCGATGAGGGCCTTGATCCAAGCGAATTCAGTTCGTGGTGAGCAACAGCGGATCGGGCGATCATGGGGATTCGGTTTTTCTGTCCAAACGGCCATCGTCTGAATGTGAAGTCGTACTTGGCCGGCAAGAAAGGGATTTGCCCCCACTGCGGGGAGAAGCTGCGGATCCCCGCCACAACGGACCCTCGCGCGGAGCGTGCTGCCGGGCCATCCGATGAGCATCACCAGGGGGCCGGTGAGGAAGACGAGATCTCGACTTTCATCACGGAGCAGGATGGGTCATCTGCCTCGGCTGCCCTGCAAGAGCCTGCTCGCGGTTCTGGGACGGGCGTTGAGGTCGAAATGCGAGGGGACAAGCGAACGTCGCCCCCGCCATCTCCGGCTTTGTCAAGCCAGGACCCAATCGCCACCGCTGGCGACGCGGTGTGGTATGTGCGTCATCGAGACGGAAGTCAGTACGGACCCGCGGATCCGACCAGTATGAGGCAGTGGCTCGATGAGGGTCGCATCGGCCCCGATTCAATGGTGTGGAATCAGAGGTGGTCGGATTGGAAAACCGCTGCCGAAGTCTTTCCAAAGCTCTCCGAACGGGCCGGCGACGAGCCAACGAACGACCGTTCGAGTGATGCGCCACCTGCGGCGACGCTGCCTGCCGCAGCACGCGGCAGCGGAACAGCCTCCGATGGTGCTCTAGAACCGGCGAAGGATGATTCGCCGGAGATTCGTGCGAACGATCCCAAAATCCTGCTCGCCATGCAACGCAAACTTCGCAAACGCAGAAGTGCCATCTTGCTTGGCGCGTTGGTCGTGATCGCACTTTCGTTGGGCGCCGTGGCAACGTTTATCGCATTTCGATAGCACTTGCCCACGGCGGGTGTTCGTTGCCTCGGTGGTTACCGGGGTCACTGGCCGATCGGATGTTCACGCACTACACTCACACGGCAATGAGAACATCCGAAAATCTTGTATTCAGGACCAAATAACATGGCGATGTGCATGATGGGTAAATGTCTGATTCGGGGTCTCGTGCTGGGGATCGTTGTACTGCCGATTGCCGGTCCGGCTAGCTTGGTCAATGCCGATGACCAGGACGGGCAACCAATCGTAATGGGGCCACTTGAAATGACAGCCCCCGAGGGTTGGGTCAAGAAACAACCGAGCGTGCGGATCATCGCCTACGAATTCACGGTGCCCGCGGCAAAGGGAGATAAGAACAATGGCCGGATGACCGTGATGGTCGCTGGCGGCAGTATCGATGCCAACATTCAGCGTTGGTATGGCCAGTTCAAACAGCCCGACGGCGGCGACACGGCAAAGGTGGCCGTGGTTGAGAAAAAGAAGATCGCTGGCCACGATGTGCATCTCGTTGACATCGCCGGGACCTACCTCGATCGCCGCGGACCGGTCGCTCCCGCAGTGGCTCGCAAGAACTATCGCATGCTGGCGACGATCATTGAGACCAAACAGGGGAACTTCTTCGTCAAGTTCTACGGCCCAAGAAAGACCGTGGCAGAGAATGAAGAGGCATTCGTGCAAATGACCCAGGGGCTGCGAGCACGCTAGATTTTGATGCGGCTCGACCGACGGATGATTGGTTCTTTTCATAGCATACGCGACTCACATTCAAGACTACATGTGACCACGGCGACGGAAATATGAAGATCGAATCTTTTCTCGAACATCACGGCATCGGCACCAATCCGTTCGTGGACGAAGACGCACAAACCGATCTGGTCTTCAAGCGGCATTGCATCGCCGGCACGCATCATCCGGCTTGGTCGAAGGTGTTTGGCGATCCGACCGAACCGGCGACCGCCGTTGTGTTTGGTGAGAAAGGGTCCGGGAAGACAGCCCTGCGTTTACAGATTGTTCAGCACCTCCGCCAATTCAACGCGGAGCATCCAGCTCAGCGGTTGCATGTCATCGAATACGACGATTTCAATCCGTTCTTGGATCGGTTTCGTCAAAATGTTCCACAACGCTATCGACGTCCCGACCGGTTGCTGGGTCAGTGGAAGCTGTGGGATCACATGGACGCGATTCTCTCACTCGCCACGACCGAACTGGTCGACGCAATTCTGAGCGATCAAGATGCTTCACCCGAGGCACTTGATGCCAGCCGCTTGCGCCAGGAACGTTTGGACCGGCTGCAAGCGCGGGACGTGCTATTGTTGGCTGCCTGTTACGACCAGTCGAATTCCGAACCGTTCGCCGTTCGGTGGTATCGCTTGCGCCGCAAGCTGCACTTCCATACATGGCGTTCCAAAGGGGCCTTCACCGTGGGCCTCGTCGCTACGCTCGCCGTGATAGGCGTTCTAGTAATGCAGTACGCATCAGAAAAAAACTGGGACTGGCTTGCCTCGCCGTGGCCCTACGCATTTGTGACGGCCGCCTGGTTGCCCTGGCTATGGTGTTGTGCGAAACGTTTTTGGCTCGCAAGGCTCATCTGCCGACAGTTGCGGGTTGTGGATCACGACGCGGGTCGCCTGCGGCGCGTGCTGATGCGTTTTACGTCCGATGAGTTGGGGGGCCAGCCGCTTCCAAGTTCGCAGCGAACCGACGATCGGTATGAGATGTTGGACAAGTACCTCAACATCCTCAAGACATTGGGTTATTCCGGAGTATTCGTCGTCATCGATCGCGTCGACGAACCGCATCTGGTAAACGGGTCGGCAGAGCAAATGCGGGCGCTGATTTGGCCCATTCTCGACAACAAGCTCCTGAAGCATTCGGGGGTCGGATTCAAACTGTTACTGCCGATTGAGTTGTCGCATTTTGTCGACCGTGAAGACCGCGAGTTCTATCAACGGGCGCGTCTGGACAAGCAGAACATGGTGCGTTCGCTCGAGTGGACTGGCGAGGCATTGTTCGACGTGGCCAACGCCCGGCTACACGCCTGCGCGGTCGATGGTCAGTCGCCGCGGATGATCGACTTGTTCGACGAGGGCCTTACGCGGGACCGCCTGATTGACGCGTTGCGTACGCTCCGCGTGCCAAGACACCTCTTCAAGTTCATGTACCAAGTGCTCATGGCCCACTGCAACACATACACAGACGAAAGTCCGGTCTGGAAAATCGCGCCTTCGACCTTCGATTCGACGCTGGCACTCTACCATCGCCAGCAAGACGCCTTCGATCGCGGGATGGGAGCCGGGTAACCTTGCCTGGTGCAATGCTAGCAAGCATCTACCGACACTCGCGGGCTTTGTATTGACGTGAATCGCGCTTCTTGTAAGACTCCTCCGCCGCCCATGGATGGGCCGGAACATAAGAAAGAACCGCGAGACGGATTGATCAGGACGTGTCGACGCACCCCAAAGCGATTCTCGCGACGTATGGGTGACCGCTCAACATGGCCGTGTGCTCCAAGGAAGGAGACCTAACGGATGCTCCGTAACATGTGGCTGTGGATGTTGGTCGTTGCCTGTGCCCCCCTGTGTGGCTGTGGTGGCGGCACGCCCACGCAAGATCAGGCAGACAAGTCGAATTCGTCCGGTAGTACAGCGAGTCCCAAGGACTCCGTTGTGCAGTTCTTGCAGGCGGTCAAAGACGGTGATGACAAGATCGCGGAAAAGATGCTGACCTCACTGGCGCGACAAAAAACGGCCGAATTCGACATCGCCGTCGCGCCCCCCGGCAGCCAGACCGCAACGTTCGAGGTCATGGAGACCGAACTCATCGCCGAAGACGCCGCGCATGTGTCCTCTCGCTGGACGGACTACGACGAAGATGGGCAGCCACACTCCGACGAACTCGTCTGGATGGTTCGCCACGAACCAGAAGGTTGGCGTATCGCGGGCATGGCAGCTCGACTTTTTCCCGAGGAACCGCCGCTGTTCCTGGATTTTGAGGATCCCGAGGACATGCTCCGCAAACAAGAACTTGCCGCGGAAGAACTTCGCCGCCGGGCCACCGCCAGCGAAACGGTTCCCATATCTGGCGAAATGGACCGCCAAGCGGCTCAGCCCTCGACAACTCAGGAAACGGTGCGGCAATAGGCGCACCGGTTTTGCAGGCAAAACGGTGAGCGAAAGCTCCGGACGACGATTCTGCTGACTGTGCGAACTCGCTAGCTGAAGACGACTCGCAATCGGGGAAGTGACTCGGGTTGGCAGTTTCTTGCCAGCGACAGGGTTCCAAACCGGTTCACCGCAAGGAAAACAGGGCTGATCTCGCGATATTCCTGAACGGTGTGACAATTCGCCTTACTGCGGATTGATGTCGCAAATCGGGGTAAACACGCTATCTCCAAGGAGGATCTCGCCACGGCGGGGTTCTCCTTTCTTTTTTTTGTGGTGATTTCTCGCCGCACCGTTGAATTTGTTCTACGGTTGAGAGACAATCGCTATGTGTTATCCATTCTTCCTGGATGGCCCATAATTCTCAACTTCACGCCCCCTGCGCTTGACAACGACATAGTGCATGCTAACTTGACGTCCTAAATTGCGTCATCGACATAGACTGCGTAATCAGAAAACTCTTGGAGTAGTTCAATCAAGGTATCAAGGCCCCCAGGCAATGGGGTCGCAAAATAGAAGCAAAAAGTCCCTCGTCGATGCCGTCGCGACGCGGGTGACTGGCTGGCCCCGAGACGGTGTTCGATGTTTTGTCACGTATTTCGCTACAGTTCTTGTTGGGAGGATTCAGGTATGAATCGCGCATTTGTGTTAGGCATCGCGATCTTTTTCGCGGTGGTCGGGATTGCCCTGTTGGGTGCTGAGAAGACCGCATACGCCGGTCACGGTTGTCATGGTTGCGATGGTTGCCACAGTAGTTGCGATGGTGGTTGCCACAGCTCGTACTCGGCCTGCGATTGCAGCTGCTCGGGTAATCGTTGCCACGGTCGTCGCTCGCGTTGTCATGGTCGTTCGCGTTGCCATGGTCGCTCGCGTTGCCATGGTCGCTCGCGTTGCCACGGCAACTGCCATGGTTGCAACGGTTGCTACCACAGCCACTGCAATGGTGCCGTTGAAGTCGAAGCCACTGAAGAGGCTGCTCCTGCAGAGGACGCCGCCACAGAGGCTCCCGCCCCCATGGCTTCCGCTCCGACCTACGAGCGTAGCCAATTCGGTTTCCGCACGGTTCACTTCCGTCGTTAAGCCGAACCTGACCTTTGTTACGATGGCTCTCGTAGCCGCGTAACGAAACGATTAAGAATCGACGCCGGGCCCTCCTCGCGAGGGCTCGGCGTTATTCTTTGGTATCAAACCAATCGTTGCAATTGTTGCCATGCCTTCGCCCCACGCGAACCACGTGGACTTTGCAATAAGTCGATCGCTTCTAGTTGACAAAACGATCGCACGTGGCATTTTTTCAACAGCCGCGTTGCAAGGCGAGCGGCGAATGAGAATATACCAACCCGACGCGTGAGCGAGGGACCAACCGGTAGTACACTGCATTCCCTCGCTTACGCGTCGGGTTGTGATTGGTGCGTTCTTATCTGCCGCGTTGCAAATGACCCACGTGTGCTTACGACTTACCGAGAGAACGAACCGCGGTGTTCGTTCAGTTGCCGCGCGATCAAGTAGCCGTTCCCATGAAACACGACAGCGCGCCCGACCAGCAGCATGGTCAGCCCATGGATCAATGGCCGTCCCAGGGTGTGCGCACAGTCGCCTCGCTGCTGCTATTCGTGCACTTGTTTGCCTTGGCGATCGCGATCACCTCGCGAGCGACCACGGTCAACACAGAATTTGGGCCAGCCGGTTCCGAATTACTCGCCCGCATGCGTGATGTGCCGGTTCTCATGCAGTATCTCCAGTTATTGGAACTGGACGAGAGTTACAACAACGCCTGGACACAGGGCGGGCCGCTAGATTCAGGTCACACGATCGAGGTCGATCTGGAATTCGCGGACCCTGGCGCGGACGCACTCACGATCCGCATTCCAGAAGACCGTCTCTGGCCCCCGATGCGGAATGGGCGACATCGGAGTTTGGCACTGACGGCCACGGCGTTGGTAGGCAGTGACGAACGCGAGAACATTCTGCCGCAGGCGATTGCGGAAAAACTCATCGTCGAGCATGGGGCCACCGGTGGCACGATTCGCCTCCGACGGCACTTTCCACAGAGCCCTACTGAAGCAGCATCGTTGGACGAAGCGGTGTCCGACCCACTGAACGATCGCTATTACGAAACGGTCTACGAGGCCCGCATTCTGGTCAGCGACGGCGACGTCTCACTCCTGAAGTCTGAATCACCTGGCACGTCGGCGCCGGCGGCGACCGGTGGGGCGACGGTCCCGCTCCCCCCCAGCGAGGCCTCCCCATGATCGCGAACATCGCCAAGTATTTCACCGAGTTGACTGCAACGGTCGGTACCGGCTGGAACCGCTTCTGGTTTGCGCCACGCGAAACCTGGACCTTGGCCGTCTTGCGATTCTTGGTCGGTTTGATGGCCACCTACACGCTGCTCACGTACACGCCAGACCTGGTCGATTGGTTCAAAGCCGATGGATTGTTGACGGTCGATACGGTCGAGCAATACCGCGACTTCGATCGGGTCAGCTTTTCCTACCTAGATTACTTGCCGACACGTGGTGAATTACTCGGTGTGCATTTCGTCGGGATTGCCGTTACGTTCTTGTTCGCCGTGGGATTTCGGACCCGGATTACTTCCGTGCTGTCGCTCGTGATCATGCTGTCCTACACCCATCGCGCGCCGATGTTGGTCAGCGAATACGAACCGATCTTGATGCTCTTGATGGCCTACCTGTGCTTGGCGCCCTGTGGGTCCGTATTCTCGGTCGACCACTGGCTGGCAAGTCGCCGGAAGCAGGATTCACCGGTTGAAGCGGCTCTCCCGGAAGTCAGTGTGATGGCGACGATTGCCACGCGACTGATTCAGGTCCATTTCGCGGCCGTTGTCGCGATGATGGTCTTGGCCAAACTTCGCGGAGAGGTGTGGTGGACAGGCGAAGCCATCTGGTGGCTCGCCGCACGAAGCGAGTCGCGGCTGGTCGATGTCACCGGTCTATTGACGTCGAATGAGCTTCTCTACGACGCATGGACCCATCTTGTCATCGCCTTCGAGCTGCTCTTTCCAATCCTGGTGTGGAATCGCCTGGCGCGGCCTTTGTTGCTGGCATGTGGGGTTGTGCTGTGGATGTCGCTAGGGATCCTCTCCGGCAATCTCATGTTCGCCGTGGCGCTGGTGGTGGCCTCTTTGAGCTACGTCACCCCCAGTTCGATGCAACGCATCGTGGGCCGTTTCGACGCAGCATCGCCCGCATCGGCTGAAGCTGCCATCGCGACTGGCTAATTCACGATCTTGCCGCTGGCTCGGTAGGAACACCACCGAATCTTGGTTTCCGCCCCGCGAGCAGGCATTCTTGTCTCAACCGTTGTTGATCTGGTATCGCTGCCCAGCGACGATGGCATATCGAGATTGCGCCTTGCCGACCGCAGTAGGCCAAGTACACAATTAGGATCAGTCCAAAGCGTGCCAGAGCCTTACGAGGAGTTGTTCCGAATGTCTGCTCTTGTTGATCGTCGCCAATTCTTGAAGCGGGCCAGTGGTGCCTCGGGTGGTTTGGCTGTGGGGGCTCTCTGGCCTCATGTGGCCAGCGCCATTGAACCGATCAGCCGCAACGGACAGCCGAAGTTCAAGTTCTCGCTAGCGGCCTATAGCTATCGAAAGCTGCTCACCGGAACGACCCCAGAGCTGACCCTGGACGATTTTGTTCGAGACTGTGCTCGCATGGGTCTCGATGGCACGGAGTTAACCTCGTATTACTTCCCGCAGGATCCAAGCCACGAGTTTCTCAATGCGCTCAAAGGGCTTTGCTTCAAGCTTGGGCTCGACGTATCTGGCACGGCTGTCGGAAACGACTTTTGCCATCCCGATCGTGATGTGCGACAAAAGCAAATCGCCGATGTAAAACGCTGGGTCGACTACGCAGCCATTCTCGATGCCCCGGTGATCCGCATCTTTTCGGGAACCGCACGCAGTCCTCAGACCGTGGACGAGGCCCATCAGTTGGCCGTCGAGGCGATCGAAGAGTGCTGTGCGTATGCCGGTGATCAAGGCGTGTATTTGGCACTCGAAAACCACGGTGGCTTGACGACCACCATCGATGGCCTGATGCGGTTGGTGCGCGATGTTCAGAGCCCCTGGTTTGGCGTGAACCTGGACACGGGCAATTTTCGCAGTGAGGACGTTTACGCCGATCTGGCGCAATTGGCTCCCTACGCATTGAACGTACAAGTAAAGGTCGTCATTCACCCCAAAGACGCATCGAAACAGCCGACAGACTTCGCCCGATTGGCCTCGATTTTGAAAACCGCCGGCTATCGAGGTTACATCGTCCTCGAATACGAAGAAGCGGAAGACCCACGCGTGGCCTGTCCACGCTATATCGACGCCTTGCGAGAAGCGTTCGCATAGAGACCGCTACGACATTGCGGCATAGCGTTTTTCGTCGAGCGACGGGTGGCCCAGCCGCGCAGCCGGCTGGGTCGCGAAGCGACAAGATGCCTTG
>CAZNXE010000052.1:24244-24625 GCA_964576465.1 uncultured Planctomycetaceae bacterium | reverse complement strand
AAGCCGCGAGGTAGTGCTCCGCATCGAGCGCCGCGACCGTGCCCGAGCCCGCAGGGTTCATCAAAAGTAGCAGTAACAAAGCGCCAAATGGGCCGAACAAAAGCCAGCTGGGCTACAGGAAGACCCGCAGCGCGATTGCCCCGGCCGGCAATCCGCGTGAATTCAGCAATCCCTGGGTCACCCGAGATCAATTCCGCCGGCGCGTGCTAGCGGCCTACGACGCATATGTTGAACAGGGCCAGTTTGCCGCAGCCGTAGAACTTGCCTCTGGCTTGTCGCCCCTGTTCGCCGAAGATCGCTCGCTGCTCCTTGAAGCCGTTGCGCGGCGCCGCTGGGGATTGGCTCTAACCAACCAAGCGGCCCACGATCAAGATCCCCAGG
>CAZNXE010000052.1:0-24234 GCA_964576465.1 uncultured Planctomycetaceae bacterium | reverse complement strand
AGCTGAGGAAGGCCGCGCTCAGTTACGCCACGCCGGAAACTTATTCTTTCGCGTGGCCAAGCTACACCTTACCTCGCGCTCGCATCCCGACGACTTGTGGAATGCCGCCGACAGCTATCTGCTTGGACACGACTTTCAAAATGCGGTGAAGATCACAACCCTGTATCTCGACGAAGGGGAACGCCGTCGCCGGCCCCTTGCCTTGCTAGGGCTGGGGCGAGCACTACTGTCACTCGATCAGCCCGAGGAAGCCTTGGTCGCCTTGGGAAACTGCATCGAGTTTCATCCACTGGCAACATCGACTTACCAGGCAAGACTGCTGGGAAGCCTTGCGCACCTGGAGCTGGATCAGGTCGAACAGGCCGAGCAAATGCTGGTCGCAAATCTGACCGACGAGCACTTGACCCCTGCCAGCCAAGAATGGCGAACATCCATCTTCGACTTGGGTAAGCTTCTTTACGTTACCAGCCGGTATTCCGAGGCAATCACGCGCCTTGAAGAGGCCGTTGCTCGCTATCCGAACTCGAATCGCGCATTAGAAGCACGCTATCTGACTGCCGAGTCGTATCGTCGAGGCGGGCTCCAACTCAGTGCTCCGCCGGGAGACGATGTGCCCGCCAGCGCCTACGCTTCGCGCTCCGCGGATGCCGCCGCCATGCTGGCAACAGCCGCTGAACGTTTCGCCGCGGTGCGCCAAGCGATCTTGGAGCTCGAGGCCGAGCGAACGCTAGCAATGAACGAACAGCATCTTTTGCGGAACACCTATTTCGCCCAAGGTCAGGCACTTTCGCAAGGACAACGCTGGCAAGAGTCAATCGACGTATACACGGCCGCCACGAATCGCTATCAGCGGAACCCTGAATCGTTGGAAGCCTACGTACAGATTGCGCATTGCTATCGCCAAATGGACAAACCGCTGAACGCACGGGGGACCCTCGAGCAAGCCAAAATCGTTCTGGGACGCATGCCGGACGACGTGGTGTTTACTGACGCAACCAACTTCAGCCGCCAGGGGTGGCAATTGCGGCTAGACCGACTTAGCACACTGTAATCAACACTCTCCGCGAGACAGCGCGGCCGAAAGCATCGATCGATGACCCTACTTGCTACCGACAACCTGACCACCCTTGTTCGCCAGAAGCTGGACTGTCTTCGGCAGTTGTGGCAGCTCAGCGGTCAGCAAAACGAATTGGTCGACATCGGTGAGCTCAACCAATTGATGAAGGTACTGGCTGCCAAGCAGCGCCTGCTCAACAACCTACAGACGATCGAAAAAAACCTAGACCCGTTTCGTGATGACGACCCCGAACAACGAACATGGCGGACCCCTGATGATCGCAAGCAGTGTGCCGCGATGATCGACGAGTGTGAACAGTTGCTTGGCCAAGTCGTGCAGCACGAGCACCAGTGTGAGGGGCTCTTGCGGCATCGTCGTGACGAAGCCGCACGGCGCCTGCAAGGGGCGCATGTCGCAAGTCAGGCCCGCGATGCCTACGCGCAACAGCCCTCTTCGGCAACCGGAAATCTCGACCTTTCTTCTGAATCGTGAACCACCCAATGAACGACAACCACAGACTAAGACTAGCGGTACCCAAAGAGCATGAAACCGATCTAGAAACGGTGCTCTCTGCATGGCAAGAAGCCACCGAAAGGCTAGAACAGACACACGAGGCCCTGCGGTCTGAAGTCCAGCGCCTGACCGACGAACTGGAAAACAAGAACCGTGAACTTGCACGCAAGAACCGCCTGGCCGACCTGGGCCAAATGGCCTCACACATTGCTCACGAACTGCGAAACAACCTGGTGCCGGTAACACTCTATCTGAGTCTCCTGCGTCGCCGTGCGTCGGAAGACCCCGATACGGTATCGATCATCGATAAGATCGGCGCGTCGTGTACTGCATTGGACGTAACCGTGAACGACTTACTGCACTTTACAGCCGACCGAGATCCGAACCGGGAACCAATCGAAGTGCGGCAACTGTTCGACGACGTGATGGGCTCGCTTCATCCGCAGTTAGAGGCACAAGCCATCGACATCGACGTCGACGTGCCGCCGTCGCTGATGCTCTTCGCCGATCGAGATATGCTTCGTCGCTGTGTTCTCAATCTCACGCTCAACGCCGTCGATGCGATGCCCGACGGGGGAGAGTTGGTCGTTACGGCCGTTGAATGCGATTCCAATATCGAAATCGAGATTGCCGATTCAGGCCATGGCCTTCAAGACGACGTCCGTTCCAGAATCTTCGAGCCGTTCTTTACAACCAAACACACCGGCACTGGTCTCGGGCTCGCCATCGTCGAACGTATTGCCGAAGTCCACGGCGGAGCGGTGTTGGCGATGAACTGCCCCGAGGGAGGTGCGGCGTTCACGATCGTTCTGCCGAAACGTTTGGCGATGAAAGCCGCGGCCTAAAAACAACATGACAACCAACATGACTGCAAAATCCAATAAAACGAACACCGAGCCCTCGAAGATCCTGGTGGTGGACGATCACCCTCAGGCTCGAGAGTCGATGGGCGAGATCCTCCGCCATGCCGGATACGACGTGCAATGCGTCTCCTCGGCAGTCGAAGGGCTCGCACGTCTCGCGGAGCATAACTACGACGTCGTGCTCACCGATTTGCAGATGCCTGGCATGAGTGGATTGGAGTTCATTCGCGAGATCGAACAGCGCCGCCATGGCGCCCAAGTCGCCATGGTCACCGCACATGCAACCGTTCGTTCGGCAGTCGAGGCCATGCGGCACGGAGCGTTCGACTACATCGAGAAACCCTTCGATGTCGATCAACTGGAGCATTTGGTTTCCCGGGCCCTGGAACATGGACGTTTGCTGGATAAGAAACCCGCCGGCAGTGCGAATGCGGCAGCACCGCACAATGAAATGATTGGCAATAGCCAGGCAATGAAGGCGCTCCGCGAACGGATCACCCAGATTGCCGCCACGAGCGAGACCGTGCTCATCAGTGGCGAAAGTGGCACCGGCAAGGAGTTAGTCGCCCGATCGATTCATGCCTGTAGCCCACGTCGGCAAGCCCCATTAGTCAGCCTCAATTGTCCCGTGCTGTCGGAGCAGTTGATGGAAAGCGAGCTATTTGGTCACGAACGAGGCGCGTTCACCGGTGCCGATGGTCCACGCACGGGACGTTTCGAGCTGGCCGACAGCGGAACCATTTTGTTGGACGAAGTGACCGAGATCGCGTTGTCGTTGCAAGCCAAGTTGCTCCGGGTCCTACAGGAACGCACCTTTGAACGTGTCGGATCGAGTAAGACGCTCTCGGTCGATGTCCGCGTGTTGGCCACGACCAACCGTCTACTTCGCGACGAGGTGACCGCCGGTCGGTTTCGTGAAGACCTGTACTACCGCTTGAATGTGCTTCCGCTTCATGTACCGGCGTTGCGCGAACGTCCAGAAGACATTCCCGAACTAATCAATCACTTCCTCCACCGCGCGGCCCAACGGTTAAACAAGGCACCCTGTCAAGTTGACGCTTCCGCCACCGACATGTTGGTCAGCTACCACTGGCCGGGAAACATTCGGGAGTTGGAGAATATCGTCACACGGGCCTGCGTTCTGAACGGGGGCTCTGCGATCGGGCCCGATGAACTTCGTCCGTGGCTGATCGACGCCACCTCCGGCGATGATCTGGCTAGCGGAAACAGCCCGATGCCGGGCGTTAGCCTGCACGAAATGGAACGCCAGCTCATCGAGACAACGCTCGAACACTTCGACGGACACCGAGCGAAGACCGCCGAAGCACTCGGGATCGGAATTCGAACTCTCTCAGGCAAGCTCAAGTCGTATGGGTATGCCCCTCGTGCCAAGGTGTCGTCGTCATCGATGGTCACGAAAGCGAGGGCCGCATGAAGCCGGATCGAGTCATTTCAATTGCCCAGCGCGTGCTCGAATCGGCGAGTATTGCCGAAGGCGATGCGCAGTTTTTGCCGGTCGTCGCGCACAATGTGAAGCATATCTGCGAGTCGCCACCACGCGAACGCTGGTATTCCCAGGCACGCAACTACAAGTCTCCATGGCAACTTAGGGCAACCGAAGCATCTGGCGACGTGGGCAGCCTCAGAATTTTGCACGAAGAGATCTCAAGTGGCGCGCCAGTTGCTTCTGCATCCATGTCGCGACGCCGCCGAGCCATGAGAATTCGTTCCGTCCGTCGGTCTTAGTAACGAACAACCAACCACCAGATTGTCATGATTACTTCCGCGCTATTCGATTCGAGTTCGGTTCCTGTCCTGGAGCAGGTAGTCAAATTCACCCAAGAGCGCCATGACATTCTGGCCGGAAACATCGCCAACCTCGACACGCCCGGTTACCGCGTTCGCGATCTTTCGCAGGACAAATTCGAGACGCGGTTGCGAGCGGCCATCGACCAACACCACGAGCGGAATTCGAGTTATTCGCTTAACAGCGCGGCCACGGCACATGGAAACCCAATCGACGAAGTTGACGAAGATTTTCAGCGAATGCTCTTCCACGACGATAGCAACGTCGTGATCGAAGAACAGGTACGAGAAATTGGTAAGAATCAAGGGCGGCACAACATGGCCATCGCGGTGATGGTCAGCCAGTTTCGCTTGTTGCAAGCAGCCATATCCGAACGGGCGTAGTGAGTCGTTTGCCGTAGCTGCTTGCATGCCAGCGTGCATGTCCACAAACAGGAACAGGTGCCGAGATGTTGTCAGCCTTCGATATCGCGACCAGCGGTCTGATCGCACAGCGTACTCGTCTGAATGCGATTTCAAGCAACATTGCCAACATGAGTACCACGCACAATGAAGCCGGCGACCGGATCCCTTATCAGCCGCGATTTGCTGTCTTCCAGGCCGACAATGGCACTGGGGGCTCCAGCGGAGCGGCGGGCGTCAAAGTCAGTTCGATCGAAATCCAAAATGTCGAACCGCTCTTGAAATACGAACCGAATCACCCAGACGCTGGAGTTGATGGAATGGTGGCCTATCCGAACATCAACTTGATCCAAGAGTCCGTCGACGCCATCGAGGCCTCTCGGGCATACGAAGCCAACATCGGTGTCATCGAGATCACGAACAACCTGGCGGAACAAACACTCAGGATTATCGCCTAACCGCCGACCGCACACGACGCTTAATGAAGCGGGGAGAGAACATGCCATCTAGTATTGGGCCCATTAAGCCGGCTGATTTGCCGAAGCCCCCGGACATTTTGCCGACCAATACCGCGAAGGCGGGAGACACCGACAAAGCTGGCTTTAAGAACGTACTCTTGGATTCGATTCATGAAGTAAACGCCGTGCAACAACAGGCCGATCAGGCGGTCGAGACCTTGGTGACCGGCGGAGATATTCAACCGGCGGAAGTCCTAACCGCCGTACAGAAGGCCGACCTGGCCTTCCGGATGCTGATGCAAGTGAGAAACAAGATTGTGGCCGCCTACGACGAGGTGCGAAACATTCGGGTGTGACCGAGAGCATGGGCATCAGGCCTGAAGTAGCAACACAATGGATGTGTCGCGCGGAATGCAACTAGCTCGGCTGCTTTGACCAACTTTGCGATGGAACGCGGAGCGTGCGTGGATGGATTTCTTAAATAGCGCCTTTGCGCAGATTAGCGAACTCTTTAAGTCGATGACCGCCGGCGCCCGGATTACGTCCGGCTTGTTGCTCGCCGTGGTGGTGATCAGTCTTTCGTATCTGGTCAACACTCAGGTCTCGGGACCCGACCGGTATCTACTCAGTGCTCGCAACTTTTCGCCAAGCGAGATGCAGAAGATCGAAGCTGCACTCGGCACGGCCGGTCTCGGCGGTTACGAGATTGAAGGCGCCAAGATCCGCATCCCTCGCGGTCAGCAAGACCAATACATGGCAGCCCTTGCCGCTGGCGATGCCCTACCACGCGACTTTGGTGAATACCTCGACAAGATCGTCAACAACGGCAGCCCGCTCATCAGCAAGGCCCAGCAGCGACAGCGTGAGCATGTTGCCAAGCAACAGGAACTCGCCAACTTGATCCGTCATTTCGACGGCATCCAAAACGCGATGGTACTGTACGACACCAAAATGGATGGGCCGTTCAACCGCAACGCACACACCACCGCGTCGGTACATATCGAGGCCTTAAACTCCTCGGTACTCAACGAACAAAAAATTCGGGCCATTCGCAACTTAGTGAGTCACGCGGTCGCCGGTCTCGATCCGAAGGACGTGGCGATTTCGGACTCACAAGGCGGCAACTGGTCGGTCATGAGTTCCGACGGCACCGGCAGTGCTTCGGACGACCCCTATCTTGCCCGCATGCGCGAGTATCAAAAAGACTATGAAGGCACGATCCAAAAGGCGTTGCGGTACATTCCCAGCCTGACCGTGCAGGCCAACGTCATCCTCGATCGAGAAGTGCGAAGCACCAGCGAAAGGGTTGAGTACGACAAGAATGCCGTTGCCTTCCGCACGGTGAACGATTCGTCGACTAGTTCGACCACCGGGCAGGGGCCTGCCGGGCGACCTGGGGTGGCAAGCCAGAGTTCCAATCAAAGTGCCAGCATCGCCGCGGCACCAGCCGCTGGCCCCACGAGTGAAGATGAAACGAGCAGCGAAGAGGTGATGCAAGCCATTCCGCACGAAGAAACAAGCAGCGTGAAACATGGCATGACGCCGACGCGCGTCACCGTCTCAGTCGGCATCCCGACCAGCTATCTGCACGAAGTGTGGCTTCAGCAAAACCCAACACCTGAAGGGGAAGAGCCCGCCGAACCCGACGCGGCAGAACTGATTCGAATCGAGGAAAAAGTAACCGCCGGAATTCAAGACACGGTGCTCGCGTTGATTCCTGTAGATGAGACGATCACGGATCCAAAATTACTGGTGAACGTGACCACGTTCCAACACATCCCAGGACCCGAAATCGAAGCGCCGGGAGTGACGACCGCCGCCGCTGGTTGGTTTGGTCAGCAATGGGCCACCTTGGCCATGCTCGGCTTGGGAGTCTTCAGCCTGCTGATGCTTCGCTCGATGTTGCGATCGTCCGCTGCCCCTGTCGAACCGCTCAGTTCGGCTTCTGCCTCCGCGGCATCAGATTCGACGGATGAAGGGGAAGAGAAGGCCGGCACCGAAAATCGCCTGCTGGGTCTTCGCTCATCGGGCCCTTCGCTTCGAGATGACCTGAACGAAATGGTGCAAGAAGACCCTACCGTGGCCGCCAAAATCATAGAAAACTGGATCACCAGCGCAAGCTAAACCATGTCGACCATGTCTAACCAACTACGAAAAGCCGCCGTCGTGGTGGCGAGCCTTGACCGTGCCTCGGCCGACCGCCTGCTCGACCAGATGGGCGAAGACCAAGCGCGTCAGGTTCGCGATGCCGTCGTTGCTTTAGGCGAACCCGACCCTCGGGAACAGCGGACAGTGATCGAACAATTTCTGCGCAACGATTCTCAGCCGGCTGCTAGTGGGCTCGATGGAGTTGAGCTGGAAGAAAGCCTCTCGGAAAAGTTGGGAATGTCGACGTTGTCCAACACAGCGGATGAAACACGTGCCGAAGTATCGCACGATGACGTCGCCCCATTCCAGTTCTTGCATGAGGCCAACTCACAGCGACTCGTCCCTTACTTGGCCGACGAACATCCCCAAACCATCGCACTGGTGTTGTCGCACCTACCACCAGCCCGCGCCTCCGAGATGCTGGCCAGCTTGCCGGCGGCGTTGCAGGCCGAGGTGGTTCGCAGATTGGTCGATCAACGTGAGGTCGATCCGGAGATCATTCGTGAAGTCGAACAAGGCCTATTAAGGAGACTGGGCGCTGACGCGCTAGATCATCACCAACGAACCTCCGGCATCAGCGGCGTGCTCGAAATCATTCGTTCGAGCCAGCCAGGCCAAGGGAAGGTGATTCTAGATAACCTTGCGCGACACGGCGTCGATCTCACCAATCGGATACAGCCTCAACCTCAACCGTTCACATTCGATGACTTGCAGCGTCTTGACAGCGAGTCGCTTGCGACGTTGGTACACGTGGCCGACGGGGAGTTACTCGCGCTGGCTCTCTTGGACCGCCCCCAATCGTTCGCCGACCGCATTGCAAGCCACATGTCGCCCGACGCGGCACACCATTTAAGACTGAGCCAACGCCAGCCAGGGCCGGTTCGCTTGAAGGATGTTGAGACAGCCCAACAACAGTTGGCCGAACTGGCATCGCGGTTAACGGTCGAAGGACGCCTGCGATGGCCCCAAGCCCGACTGCTGGCCGAAGCGTAATCCGCTCGAAACTCGAGTCAAGAAGCAACCGACAACTGAGGAAATCAACGTGGCGACAGTCATCAAGGCAAACGAACACAAAGGATCGCCGGGCCATGTGGCCTTCAACTTCGATGATATGTCGAAGCAAGCCGAAGGCTATCTGGAGCAAATCCGCGTGCGCGCAGCGCGACTGGTCACGGCGGCGCAAGAAGAAGCCGCGACAATTCGCCAGCAGGCCGAAGCCGACGGACTCGCGGCGGCAACAGCAGAGATCGAACGCCTTGCAAACGAACGCGTCGCGGTGCAACTCAAGACAGCAATGCCCGCCATTCATGCGACCGTTGCGGAACTGAACCAAGCTCGCGATGGCTGTCTCATTGCCTGGGAAAACAGGGCCGTGCAGCTCGCCTGCTCGATTGCCAGCAGAATCATTCGACGAGAAATCAGCCAAACACCGGAAATCACGATGACCCTCATTCGCGAAGCCCTCAACATGGCCGTGGGCAGCCCACAGATACAAGTGAAAATGAATCCGGCGGATATCGACGCACTGGCCGATCATCTCGAACCCTTGCGGAAAGAGCTTGGCCGTGGGAGCCAAGCAGAGATTGTGCCCGACGCCAGCATTACGCCCGGTGGCTGCCGTATCGACACCAGTTTTGGAACCATTGACCAACAGATCGAAGCTCAATTGGCGCGGATCGAAGAGGAACTGATAACGTCCTGACCTGTGCCCAAGGCACGGCTACCTCGACACCTTACAAATTGAACGACAACAGGAAACGCCACCACGGCGTTATAATCACGGATGCTCACTCTCGAAGAACAAATCGATGCGATTCAGCCAACGGAATTGGTTGGCCGCGTTGTGCGCACCGTTGGCCTGGCCACATCGGTCGAGGGCTTTCCGGCGCCCGTGGGTGCGATTGCTTCGATCGAGCGTGTGGGTCACGAACCGTTGTTGGCCGAAGTTGTCGGTTTTCAAGAGCAGCGAACCGTGCTCTATCCCATGGGTGAACTGGCCGGAGTACGACGGGGTGATCGGGTGCGCCTGGTGCGGACCATGCCATGGATTCACGTCGGACCAGAGTTGCTTGGCCGGGTGATCAATGCACATGGGCGTTGCATCGACGGTCGACCACAGCCGGTAATGGCCGATCGCACGACCATCTATCGCGCGGCTCCCGAGGCCATTGAACGCCCGCCGATCACGGAAACCTTTTCCACCGGCATTCGCGCCATCGACGGAGTGTTGACCTGTGGTCGTGGCCAGCGAATGGGGATCTTCTCCGGCCCTGGCGTCGGCAAAAGCGTGACGCTGGGCATGATGGCACGATACACCGATGCCGACGTAAAAGTGATCGCACTGATCGGCGAACGCGGGCGTGAAGTGAACGAGTTCCTCCAACGCGATCTTGGGCCCGAAGGCTTGGCCAAATCGGTCGTCATCGTGGCAACCAGTGACGAGCCCGCGGTGCTGCGAGTTCGCGCGGCCGCGGTTGCCACATCGGTTGCCGAATACTTTCGCGATCGCCGCCTGAATGTGTTGCTCTTGATGGACTCACTCACCCGGCTTGCGTTGGCACAACGCGAAATTGGCCTAGCGGCGGGTGAACCACCGACCACCCGGGGCTATCCGCCGTCGGTGTTCTCGATCCTACCGAAACTACTCGAACGGGCCGGTCGCGTTGCCCACGGCAGCATCACCGCCTTCTATTCCGTTCTCGTTGAAGCCGATGATGCTAGTGAACCCATCAGCGATGCCGTGCGTGGCCTGCTCGACGGCCACACTTGGTTATCGCGCAAGATCGCCGAGCGAGGGCACTACCCGGCCATCGACGTGTTGGAGAGCATCAGCCGTTTGATGTCCAGCATCACGAATCCCGAGCACCTGGCCGCGGCGAAGGTGCTGCGGCAAATGCTGGGAGCCTATCGCGATCATGAAGACCTGATTTCGATCGGCGCCTATCGGCGTGGCTCCAACCCGTTGGTCGATCAGGCCATCGAGATGCAAGAAGTGATCGAGCTGTATCTACAACAATCGGTTGACGAACCGTCGTCGGTCGACGTGGCTCGCGATCAACTCTTGCAGTTGGTTCACATCGCCGAACAGCGCAAGGCGAACCTTGCCGCCCAAGCAGCCGCCGCACCGCAAGCCTTGGCATCACCGCCCGAACAAAGGGCGTAACTCGCAATGAAACAATTCACATTCCAACTCACAACGCTCTTGCGATTGCGTGAATCTGCCCGCGATGGACGGCGTGGATTCTTGGCCGAGGCGTTGCGCGCCGAGGAGATTCTCTCGCAACGCATGGGGGATCTTACGACCGAGATCAACGACTTTTCTTCGCAGTATGCGCTGCCTACTGAAGGCCTGCTCCAGGTCGATCACATCCTTGAAGCACAACGCTACGAGCTGTTACTCCGGGCCGAACTACAGAATGTGGCCGCGCAGCGAGAGCAAGTCGAACAAGAGATCGCCACTCGCCGCGAGGCATTGACCGAAGCCGACCGAAACGTACGCGTGCTCGAAAAGCTGCGCGAGCGGCAAGCAAAGAAACACCGTTACGAGGAAATGCGACAGGAACAGCGAGAACTCGACGAAGTGGCTAGCCAGCAATGGTGGCGGGAGGTCGCGACATGATCGGAAAGCTACTTCGTGTTACATCAATGCTGCTGGCCTATTTTTGCATTGCAACGATCATTGCCCAAACCATTGGGTTAGGCATGCTGTGGTCGCGCGGCAGTCTTGAGTCGGGGCGCATGATGCAAGTCATGGCGGTGCTGCAAGGAGTGGACCTTGTCGCGATGAAACAGGAGGCCGTCGAGGCCCAAATCACGATCAATCCGGCCCAACCTTCGATCGAAGATATCGTCGAGGCCCGTGCGATGAATCTGCGGCAAATCGAGATGAAAGAGATTGCCATTTCCGCCGGGCTGAAACAAATGGACGATCGCCTACGAGCCTTGGAAGGCGAGAAAGAACAGTTCCAACTAGTCAGCAACAAATTCACCAAACGACTCGACGAAGTTTACGACGACGCCATTGTCGCGGGTCGAGACAACGCCCGGTTGTTGCTCGAAAACTTAAAACCGAAGCAGGCGAAACAGCAAATCTTGCAAATGCTCGATGGCGGCGAGATCGACGAGGTGGTGACGCTCTTGTCCGACATGTCGATCTCGAAGCGAGGCAAGATCGCCCGAGAATTCAAATCGAACGATGAAGAAGTGAAGCTTGCCAAGATCCTGAAACGAGTCCGCGAGGGAAATCCCGACACACAAGTCGTGGATGGACTTCGAGAAAACCAAGTACCTGACACCAGCCAACAACCGGGAGGGTGACAAAATGTCAAGGATTCCGCCGAACAACACGCCACCTTCCTTTTCGCCGCTGGATGTTGCGCCACCGTCAACTGCCGTTTCGGTGTTCGATGCCACGACAGGCCCGTCATTCAACGACCACCTGTACGACGCGTCTCGACGGCCAACGACAACCGATTACCCCGAGGCTTCGCAAGAAGACCAAGTAACCCGAAGAGCAGATCAAACAACCGACCGTGCGGAGCCGGACGAGCGCCCGGCGCCGGTGTCTAATGAGCCAGCAACCGCTGTGTCTGAGGAGCCTTCAACCGCGACAACGGTCAGCGACGATTCATCGCACGAAGATGCCGAGACACCACCCGAGACGAATGACGGCGAGAAGGCACCTGAGACGGTTGCCGGTGGCAACGAATCCAAGCCCAAAGAAGACAGCAAGACCAATCCACAGACCGAAGTCACGATCGCTGATCAAACAGCCTTGCCAGCACCCGAACTAGAGACGATCGTCGTAACCAGCGCCGAGGAAACCCTACCTCAAAGGGTTGAAACGATAACCGACGCAAAGAAGCCCGTCGAAGCTGTTCCCCAGAAATCTCCGGAGAACGCCAAAAACATTCTTCCGGCAGCAGATGCGCGACAAGGCGATCAACACCCACCAACGGATGCCCAGGAGCCAAAGGAAACGAAATCTTCCGCGAAGAACCAGGACGCGAAGCAAGCGGACATCGGGGAAGTTGTAACCAAAGTTTCGGACACTCCGGAAAAGACAACCACTCTGCCAACCAAACAAACTGCCCCGAACAAACAAGCCATTTCACAGGCGGAGCCAAGCAAGACAACTCCTCCACCGGTCCAAGTCAAGCAAGTCGCTGCACCGGAGACAGACGCTCTCCCGGAGAAGTCATCGGACAAGGCAAGCGATGGTTCCGTCAAAGAGCCGGAAAGGCCAACACCCATTGCGTCGCGTAAGCAGACCGCGCCGACGGTCGCTGCTGAAGCCGAAGCAGTCGCCCCCCGGGCAACCCCGGAGATAGAGATAACAATCGACCCTGAAACAGACGATGGTCGTCGTACGTCGAAATCGAAGAAAACGACCACCACACGAGGAAAAGCCAAACAGAAGATCGCTTCCGGCGCAGCCACGCAGCCAGCAGCCGAACCCGTGGGAAAGCCGATCGCAACTCACAACCCCGCGGTGTCCGCCGAAGGGATTGAATCCATCCCGACCAGCGAGATCGAATCAGCAACACAACGCGTGGAGATTGGCGGCGAAGACCTAAAGACCACAACAAGGGTTGGCCCTCGCACCGTTGAAACGGCACCCGAAGGGATCGGGCGTACCACATCGGAAGCGAAGGAGACGACACGCACCGATCCGACACGACCGCATCCGGAAGTTGACCGCACGCGATTCGTGCAACGTGTGGCTCGCGCCTTCAACTCGATGGGAAGTCGCGGTGGCACGCTTCGCCTGCGTCTTAGCCCACCCGAATTGGGCTCACTGAGAATTGAAATCAAGGTCCTTGACTCAACGTTGACGGCGCGTATTGAAGCTGAAACATCCGCGGCACGAACGGTGTTGATCGAGAGTTTGCCGGCACTTCGCGAACGTTTGGCTGAACAGAACATCAAGATCGAACAGTTCGACATCGACCTATTAGACCAATCCCCCGACGATTCATCCCGACAACCCACCGGCAACCAAGATCGCGATGGCGAAGCGGGGCGATTCGGCAACACGAAAACTGACAGCAGTCTGACGAACGAAACCAATGAAGCGGAGCAGATCTCCGCGACGGTGCTCGGAGAAGACACACAGTTGAACGTCGTGGTTTAACGTTGATCGCCTCCTGAGTCGAACAACGAACACGCGTGGCAAGATTCACATCGCCAAGGAGAAAATCATGGATGTCGGCTCGGCAAGCAACAACATCAGCAACGGGAATGCGATTTCGGATCGCGACATTTCCGATGCACTGGGAGGCTTGGACCTCGATGACTTTTTTAACCTCATGATCAAAGAACTCCAAAACCAAGATCCGCTCAATCCACAAGAGTCTGACCAAATGCTGCAGCAGTTCTCGCAGTTGCGAGAGATTGGTGCCACGGACAGGCTCAATGAGACGCTGGATTCAGTGTTATTGGGGCAGCAACTTTCCAATGCCAGCTCCTTAATCAACAAGGGCATCGTCGGGCTTGCCGACAACGGAACAAATGTCGAAGGCACCGTCGATCGGGTCACGATCGACAACGGTCTTGCCAAACTGCACATCGGTGAACGAATCGTGTCCATCAACAACATTCGCGAGATCCTTCCCACCGGGCCAACCACGGACAGCTAATGGCGAGGGTGCGAAACCAGTCTTTCTTCAGTTTAGAAAACCAACGTCAGGCCTCACATCCCGAGGCCACTTGTGACGATCAACCTTAACCAGGAGGGGGTTTGACATGGGTTTGTCATCATCTCTTAGTACCGCGCTTACCGGTCTCAACGCCGCGCAAGCAACGATTGACGTTATTGGTAACAACATCGCCAACTCGAACACTGTCGGCTTCAAGGCTTCGGAGGCAGTGTTCGCAACGCAGTTTCTACAGACTCAAAGTTTGGGTTCGTCCCCGACATCCACCAGCGGTGGTACCAATCCTCGGCAAGTCGGGCTAGGAGTACAGGTCGCGGACATCACGCCCGACTTCACCCAAGGTACGATTGAAATCAGTGCCAGCCCCTCGGACCTAGCCATTCAGGGCGACGGGTTCTTTATCGTCGAAGGCGAGCAAGGCGAACAGCTCTACACCCGAAACGGCATCTTCTCGACAAACTCCGAGAATCAGTTAGTAACCGTAACAGGGAACCGCTTGCTCGGATTTGGCGTTGACGACTTATTTCAGGTGCAAACGACAACGCTCACAGCGATCGATATTCCGCTGGGAGCCGCTGCCGTGGCGGCGCCAACGAAAAATGTCTTCCTAGAAGGCACGCTTCGCCCCAACGGCGACATCGCTGACACCGCTGAGATCATCCAGACGGGCATTCTGGGCGATGCCTCGCAGTTGGCACCCACCACGGGTCCATCCATTGGCATCGCGGCTCAGGCCCCCGACACGTTTACCACCGTCGAAGGCACGCCGAGCGGCACCGCGCTTGCGCAGGGGTTCTATCGCTACCGCGTTGCTTTCGTCGATTCCTTCGGCAATGAATCGACACCGTCGGACGATGTCGTCGTTGAAGTGACCACTGCCGGTGGTGCCGAAGTCGATTTGGCGTCCATCCCAGACAATGGATCGTTCGTCGCACGTCGAATCTATCGCTCGGAAGTACAGGGCAGTGCGGCCTTGTCGAATCCGCCGCCGACCTATTTTCGTGTAACGGAGATTGCCAACGGAGGTGCGACTACCTTTACCGACACGATCGACGATACCACGCTGGCAACGAATCCGGAACTCGATGCCGATCTTTTGTCGGGGAACTACAGCTACTACGTCACCTTCTTCAAGGCTGGGCAACCCGACAGCCGGCCCTCGCCATTGACCGTTCCGGTGATTGTCGCAAACGGTCGATTAGAACTGACCAATCTCCCGGCCGATCCCTCGGGAGGCTTCTTCGATGGTGTCCGCATCTATCGTAACTTGGCGACGGACAACCAACGGTTTCTCGAAGTCGGCACGGTCAACTTCGGGGAAACGTTCATCGATAGTTTCAGCGATGCCGAATTGATTGCGCTGGATAATGAAATTGATCTCGACGGGCCGCGCATCACGCCCGGTACACTGCTGACGAATGTTCTTCTTCGCGACGGAACAGTCTACAACCAAGTGTTCGAGGAAGGCACGCTAAACTTCGCGGGTCGAAAGGGAGGCCGCACACTTGCCACGCAAGACTTCGGCGTTACGGCAACCACGACCGTGCAGAACTTGATGACGTTCTTAGAACAGTCCCTGGGCATTCAAAAGCCGCCGGGATCCGATCCCATCAACCTCATTCCCGGCGACTCCTCCGGCGCGAATATCGGCGGTGATATTCTCGACGGTCGCATCACGTTCACGGGAAACAATGGGACCGACAACGCGATCGACATCGGGCTATCCGGATTGCAACTTACGACGGCCACCGGTAGCCAGCAGGTCGTGCTGCCATTTGGTTCGATTCAACAGGCGGTTGGTGAAAGCGCGGTGACGGACTTCGTCGCATTCGATTCGCTTGGTATTCCGTTGAATGTCCGCGTGACCTCCGTGCTGGAAAGCCGCAACAGTACCAGTACCACGTATCGCTGGTTCGCGGATTCAGCCGACAACCAACCCAGCACGGGCGATGGAATTGCCGTCGGTACCGGATTGGTGACCTTCGACGGGGAAGGAAATGTTTCAACCATCACGCAATCGACTGTCTCGGTCGAACGTCGTGACGTTTCATCGGCTTCGCCGTTGGAATTCGATTTGGACTTCAGCCAAATCTCGGGGTTGGCCGCGCAGACTAGTTCGCTGAATGCTTCGCGACAAGATGGTTCAGCCCCTGGTACCTTGACGAGTTTCATCGTCGGCGAAGACGGAACGATCCGGGGCGTGTTCAGCAACGGTGTGACGCGCGACCTGGGACAGATTCGGCTGGCCCGCTTCGCGAATCCCGAGGGCTTGGAACAACGAGGCCAAAACCTCTTCGCCGGTGGCGTGAACTCCGGCTTGCCCGTGGAAGGCAATCCTGGCGAACAAGGCATCGGGTCAATCGTCGCGGGTGCCGTCGAACTGTCGAACACCGACATCGGGTCAAATCTGATCGACTTGATTTTGGCCACAACGCAGTATCGAGGAAACACACGAGTGATTTCCGCCGTGCAGCAGTTGTTCGATGAACTTCTCAACCTGCGACGATAAAGGTTCGCTGCGCTGGCGTATTTCAAAGATGCCGATTTTCGCCCGAAAGGTGGGTGATTGGATGATCAAACTGACACGGCTCGACGGACAAGCATTCATCCTGAACGCCGACCTGATCCGCTATGTCGACGAACGGCCCGATACGTTTATCACGCTCACCAGCGGCGACCGGATCGTGGTCCTTGAATCGATGCACGACGTGATGTCGGCAGCGGTCGACTATCAACGATCGAAACATCTGACACCACCCTTGCAACCGTAGAGACGGTCGCAGATAAACAAGCAACACCGCGAAGCAAGTCATGGATATCGCAACCATTGTCGGGATTATCGCCGCGTTTGGCATGTTAGCCTATGCGATTGTCGCGGCAGGCGCATCCTTCGGCGCGTTCTACGATCTACCTTCGGCGTTGGTTGTCATCGGGGGGTCCATGGGCGCGCTGTTGATGTCCTTTCCGCTGAAGGTGTTTCTCGGCACGGGCAACGTTGTCAAGGTTGCCTTCTTCAACAAGCAGCACAACATCGCGCAGTTGATCGAGACGATTGTCGACTTGGCCGAAACTGCTCGTCGAGACGGCCTACTGGCTCTGGAATCGAAGCTCGAAGACGTCGATCATCCCTTCATCATTTTGGGAATTCAGATGGCGGTCGACGGTTCGCAGCCGGAAATTATTGAAGACATCATGCGAACCGAAATGGAAGCCGTTTCCAAACGGCACATCAACGGGAAAAGCGTGCTAGACCAATTCGGCCGCATGGCCCCTGCATTCGGCATGATCGGAACGCTGATGGGGCTCATTATCATGTTAGGCAACATGAGCGACCCCTCGTCGATTGGTCCTGCCATGGCGGTCGCGCTGATTACCACGATGTACGGTGCCATCGCTGCCAATGCCTTCGCCATCCCGCTCGCCGACAAGCTAGTCTTTATTAACAAGCAGGAAATACAGGCCATGGAGATCATCGTCCGCGGGATCATGTCGATCCAGTCGGGAGATAATCCACGTGTCATCGAACAACGCCTAAATACCTATTTGCCGCCGAAACTTCGGGCCGGCAATCAAGAAAAGGCGGCGTGATGACATGGAAGAAGAAGATGCACCTCCTGGCATTCCGGAGTGGGTCGTTACCTTCGGCGACATGATGTCGTTGTTGCTGACCTTCTTCATCATGCTGGTCTCGATGAGTGAGGTGAAGCAAGAAGAGCAATTTCAAGCACTGGTCGACTCCATGCGGCGACGGTTCGGACACGCCTCCGCCAGCGCCAGCATGGCGCCGGGCGATAAGAAACCACGCAACTCGAAGTTGGCAAACATCGCAACCATGGGACGGGCCAAACGATTTGACACCATGAGTGGCGGCGACAAGGTTCAGGCCCCCGTGGGCGATCACGCTCGGGTTGAAATCATTCGCCGTAGCGACGATGTGACGAGTGGAGGCGTGATAACATTCGACGAGTTTTCCGACACACTAAACGACGACCATCGCAACCGATTGCGAGCCGTGGTCGAAGCAATACAAGGGAAATCGCAACGCATTGAAATCCGGGGACATACAACGCGGCGGCCGCTGCCCGAGGGATCGCCCTATCGCGATCACTTGGATTTGGCCTACGCACGAACCCGGGCAGTGATGGAGTTTCTTGTTTCCGAGGGCATTGACGAAGACCGTATCCGGCTGACCTCCGCGGGAGGCAACGAACCGGTCAGTAGCCAAGCTGATCCTCTGGAACAAAAGAAGAATCGTCGAGTAGACATCTTCCTGTTAGATCAATCGCCGGATCGTGTAGATGCTCCGGCGGACGACAGGGAAACGACCGAGGAAACCGAAGACTCACCACAAAACGGAATCGTTCAATAACGGCATGACAGGAGGTCGACCGCCCAAGACTAACCTTATCCGACGATAGCATCATGGCTGACGAAGAACAGATCACCACGGGTGACGCCGAGGCGTCTGAAAACTCCGACTCGACTCCTGGTCGCTCGGGCTTGTTGCCAAAGGCACTTGCTGGCGCCTTCATTGCATTGGTCGTCATCGTCGAATGCTCGCTAGCATACCTGTACATTCCATCGGTGGCCGAGGCAACGATGGCGGCGGAGGAGAGCGTGATGCTCGAAACCGAGGTTCCCGACGAAGAACTCGAGGAACTCGAAGAAGACGATGAATTCACGGAGGTCGATCTGGGGCAATTCAGCGTGCAGTCATTCCAACCTGGTTCTAATACGACACAGGTTGTCGATTTTCACATTTATGGAACGATTCGCTTCGAAGATGAGTCGGAATGGCTCACATTATTCGGCATGAATGAGCAACGCTATCGCGATCAGGTGATCGTCACCATGCGAAGTTCATCGGCTTCCGACTTTTCTGATCCCGGGTTGGGCTTGATTAAACGGAAGATTTTGAAGAAAACAAACGAGATGCTTGGGAAGCCACTTCTGCAAGGAATCATCTTCCCCGACTTTTCTTATCTTGAACAGTAATCTCTCCTCTTGGCCGCCCAATGCGTGGCCAATGCTAGCTAGCCATGCGGGCGACGCGATGTCGCCCGCAACGGAAACGGAATTCCATGGCCGACGATCCTAATAACATCGAACAGGACGAGATCGAGCAACTGCTCAAGCAGCAGGGTGGCCAAGATCCTCCTGATGCGAGCGCCTCTTCGGAATCAACACCCGAAGCCAAGGCCGACGGTGGAACCGTTGGTCAAGACGAGATCGAGGCGCTGCTCAACCAAGGTCAAGCGTCCGGATCCGCGGCCGAAAGCTCCGCTACCGAAGACGGCGATAAAGCGCTCGGCCAAGACGAAATCGAGGCGATGATGGCCGCATCGGGAGGCGCGCCACCGCCCGCAGCCGCGACACAGAAAGCAGCTCCTTCTGGTGCGGGCACGGCCGACGATGAGATCGCTCAAGATGACATCGAACTGCTCCTAAAACAAGCTGAGACCGCGCTGGCATCCGTTCAAGATCCCAGCGATCAACCCGACATTGCGGGTCTGGAATCGTTTCGACTCGAAGAATTTCGAGGTGCGCCAGCTTCGGAAGAAAGTGCAACGCTCGACCTGATTCGCGACGTGGAATTGAACTTGCGGATCGAACTAGGACGGACCCATATGCATCTCGAGGACATCCTCAAGCTGCGGAAAGGTTCTGTCGTGCCACTGGATAAACTTGCCGGCGATCCGGTCGATGTCTACGTGAATGGAAGACTCATCGCCCGGGGAGAAGTCCTGGTGTTGAACGACAATTTTTGCGTCCGCGTAGCCGAGTTGCTCTCGGGAGAGACAGCCCGGGCAGGATAGCCGCAACCGTTTTGGCGCCCTTACTAATGCTAGCAGAACACGAAACCACAACACTTTTCTGATTGCTTCGCGGAGTGTTCCTCGAACACCCCGCATCGATATCGACAACTCTCTTCCTCCATCTCCAATCTGAATCGCAAGAAACCGCACGGATGCGTTGTCTCATTGCAATCACGGTGCTGTTGCTCCTCTGGCCTACGGTCAAAGCCGCGGCAGGGGATGATTTGCCACAGCCTTACGCCACGCCAACGGTTCCACATTCGCCTGCTGGCAAGCATGTGGTGCTGTCTGCCACCACGCCGTCGCACAAACAAAGAGGCGCGGACGAAGTCGAATTCCCGTCGCCAAATCAGGCCCGACGCGAAGGGGCCACGGAACAGGAAAATGGCCAGAACGCGGCGGCTCTTACGCATGAACCACAGCACGTGTCGCCGCTGCAAGATCCTCGTCCGCTGATGTTGCAACCGCCCACGGGGCGTTCCTCTTCAGGTGTCGCGCGGCCGGGATCTGAATCAGCGCCGCGTAGCAATCTTCCAGGACCACTTACGTCACTCATCACCATTGCCAGTAGCCTTGCTATCGTTTTGGGCTTGTTCTTCACCCTTGCATGGTTCATGCGGCGCAATATGCCCAAGGCATCCACAAGACTTCCGGACGAGATTGTGCAGGTTCTAGGACGTACGAACCTAGGTCGTCAACCGGTGCAACTGGTGCGCTGTGGTAACAAGCTTATCCTGCTGGCAACTTCGCCCTCGGGAGTGACGCCACTGACCGAGATCACCGACCCCTTGGAGGTCGATCGACTGGCGGGTCTTTGTCAACAATCTCAGCCATATAGCGCGACGCAGGCCTTCAGTCAAATGTTTCAACAGGCATCCCAGCAAGACACGACTAGTGAGACTGTTGGTCGGAGCCTGGGAAGCATCAACGAGCTAGCTGGCAGCGGTGGACTGAACCAATGGAATCCACAGGCGGCCAATCATGGGTGATCGTCCAACATCGCAGACGATTCGCAAGTCTCGTTCCAGTGGCAAGGGTCGCGATCGCACACAGCGCAACGCCGCTGCCCAGCGGTGGTATCAAAGTTCGGCCCGACGTTGGATGGCGCTCATCGTGGCGGCAGCCGCATTGTTAGGCAGCATGCGGTCGGTAGACGCCCAGGATACGACTTCGCCAGGCTTGCCCACCGCCGACTCGGCCAATCTTCCCGCGACGCTTGAGTTGCCTGAGCAATGGATTGGCGACCCGCGCGAATGGACCAAGCCCGAGCGGCTAAGCTCCACGTTACAGGTGATGTTACTGCTGACGGTGATTAGCCTCGCGCCCGCGGTGCTGGTGATGAGCACTTGCTTTGTGCGGATCATCGTCGTGTTGGGCATCTTGCGGCAGGCGTTGGGCACTCAACAACTTCCGCCCAGCCAGGTCATCACATCGATCGCCATGTTCATGACGTTGCTAGTCATGAGCCCTGTGTGGAAACAGGTCTACGACAACGCGATCATGCCGTACACGAATCACCAACTAAGCCTTGAAGAAGCGTGGCAGGCCGGCATTTCCCCGATACATCGCTTCATGAGCTTGCAAATCGAACGCACGGGCAACAGCGAGGATGTGTGGCTGTTTCTGGAGTATTTGCCCGACGCGCCGATTCCGGAGACCTATGAGGACGTCCCGCTGCAAGCCTTGCTTCCGGCATTCATGCTCAGCGAATTGAAGACAGCCTTTCTGATCGGGTTCCAAATTTATCTGCCCTTCGTGATTCTCGATATCGTCATCGCCAGCATCATGATTGCCATGGGCATGCTCATGCTGCCTCCGGTGTTAATCTCCTTGCCGTTCAAACTGCTGCTGTTCGTATTGGTCGATGGTTGGCATCTCGTCGTGGGCATGCTGCTGGAAAGTTTTCAACCGTTTACGTGACGAAGGTCGGCATCGCTGCTGCGCGGTGAGTGAGTTCAGCCGAGGTAAAGCCTACAAACACGAAGGTCCTACGCAATGACGCCATCTGATATCGTCGATATGTGCCGCGAAGCCTTGATGATTGGCCTGTTCGTCAGTGCGCCCGTGCTGATTACCGGAGTGGTGGTCGGGTTGATGATCGGGCTGCTTCAGGCCTTGACGCAGATTCAGGAACAAACCATCAATTTCGTTCCCAAACTGGTCGCCATGGCCGTGGCGTTGGCGCTGACGTTGCCGTGGATCATCACCCGGTTTACCGAATACGTTCAAGATCTCATCACCGATATTCCCAACGCGTTATAGCGCCAAACACAACAGACACGTAGTGTGCGTGCTTGCACGCACGATCCGGCCGTAGGTCAGGCTGTGCCTGACGATCGAAGGTGTGATTCAGGCGCAGGCAATTCATCATCGTCAGGCACAGCCTGACCTACAAAAACTTTGCAAAATCCAGCATGAAGAGATTTGCGTGTGGAGTGGCTCGCGGCGATCAATCCGAACCAGTTCTTGATCTTTGCCTTGATTCTCACTCGAATCAGTGGCTTGGTCGTGACGGCGCCGATCTTTGGCGATCGTGCCGTACCGCCGCGCGTGCGTGTGCTGCTTGCCGTGGGGCTGGCGTTTCTTATCACGCCCACCCAGATTGACACGGTCATTCTCGAACCTGCCAACTTGCTCGACTTTGCCATGTTGGCCGGCGGCGAACTGTTGGTCGGGTTAACGTTGGGCCTCGGCGTAATGCTGCTGTTCAGCGGTGCTCAACTCGCGGGACAGCTCATTAGCCATCTCAGTGGCATGGCCTTGGCCGATGTGTTTCAGCCCGGACTGGATTCAAGCATTCCGATCTACTCGCAGTTGCTATACCTGATGTCGCTGACGATCTTCGTGCTCATCGACGGGCACCGCATGGTGATGACCGGCCTGATGAGCGCGTTTGCGGCCGTACCTCCCGGTTCTGCCGGGATGCCGCTCTCGGCTACCGAAGCCTTTACGGAGTTGCTGACCCAAAGTTTTATCGTCGGCATTCGCACGGCCGCGCCAATCACGGTGGCACAGTTGTTGGGCACACTCGTGCTGGGGCTCATCAGCCGTACGCTGCCTCAACTAAACGTGCTAGTGATGGGCTTCGGCATCAACGCACTGGTTACGCTGTCGCTTGTCATGTTCACCCTTGGCGGCATGGTATGGGTGTTTGAAGCACAGATGGAGTCGATGCTGGAGATTGCCTTCAGCGCCGTCGATTTGCCGTGGACTCCCGGGGCTTCCCTGCCATAACCCTCGGGCGTCGTCTTGTCGATAAGCGACGACGAACAACCGGATTGGAATCGTGGCTGACCAACAGGGCGACAAAAGCCAAGAAGCAACACCCCATCGCCGCCAAAAGGCGCGCGAAGAAGGGCAGGTCGCGCGAAGTCAGGATCTAAGCTCCGCTGTCTTGCTATTGGGTAGTTTGTTGACAGTCGTGTGGATGGGGCAGGGGATGGTCGATCTCTTCTTCAACCTGGCAAGGGAGCAACTCGGTGGTGAGGCGATGTTGACGACCGATATCGCCACCGTGAGCAGCCAGGGAGTCGGCATCGTCAGCTCCATTGCCGGAGTCTATCTCCCGGTGCTGGGCGTCATCATCGGTTTGGCCATCATGTCGAACTTGTTGCAAGTTGGCTTCTTGTTCCTGCCCGAGAAGATTGCCTTCAACCCAAGCCACATCAGTCCGCTCAAGGGCGTCAAACGAATCTTCTCGCTGTCGAGCGCCGTTCGCCTGGGATTCGGCATCATCAAGATCGGGATCGTCGCGGCCATCGCGGGTCTCTCGCTCTACAGCCAACGCGAAGATATTCTGTCGTTGTCCGGTATGTCGATCGCGCAAATCGCCTGGTTCTTGCCGCAGGTCTTGCTGTGGACTGCCATCAAGATCGCCGTTGCGTTGTTCATCTTGGCGATCCTGGATTTTGCGTTTCAGCGCTGGAAGCACGAACAAGATTTGAAGATGACCAACCAAGAAGTTCGTGAAGAGATGAAGAACTTGCAGGGCGATCCACAGATCATCGCCCGGCGGCGAGCCGTGCAGCGGCAGCTTGTTATGAATCGTCTCTCTTCGGCCGTGCCAAAAGCCGACGTGGTGATCACCAACCCCACTGAGTTGGCAATCGCCATTCAATACGACACGGAGACCATGTTGGCCCCCATCGTGGTTGCCAAGGGTTCTGGCGTCATCGCACGGCGCATTCGCCTACTGGCGATTGAACACAACATTCCAGTCGTCGAAAAGAAACCCTTGGCTCAGGCACTCTACAAGCAAGTGGATATCAATCACCCCATCCCGCGCGATCTGTTTGCCACGGTCGCCGAGGTGTTGGCGTACGTCTACCAGCTCAAGGGAAAGCCAATTCCCCCGCCGCCCAGTGAACGCGGCGCGGCGTGAGTGCGAAGGCCGAATCAATTCGACAATCGAGTGGAAATGAGAACGCCGCCGACCGACGCTTGTTAGGCGTGCGGCAGATAAGAACGTACCAATCCCAACCCGACGCGTGAGCGAGGGAACGCAGGGTATTACCG
>CAZNXE010000051.1:0-24727 GCA_964576465.1 uncultured Planctomycetaceae bacterium | reverse complement strand
CGTAGACCTCTAGAGCAGACACGAAATCACGGGATTGGAAGACTCTCGTGAGACCATATGGTTTCATAAGTCATGTCAGGGAAAGTAGATGCGGAATAGAATCGATCTTCTTGACGTGGGATGATCGAGCAGTTTTACTATCTAGTTCACGCTACGCATCCCACCTTTGTTGGTCACTCATCGGAAACCCCTTGTCGGGCGTCTGAAATCCACGAGCGACCGTGAATCTGTATCGAGAACACGATCAGGAGGCTGTAGGTTATGAAGCGAGCTGTTTTACTATCACTGGCGGCAGCGTTTGCACTCACCGTGATGTTCGTCGTCGCCGTTGACGAGGCGCACGCAATTCCCCAGTTCAGCAAAGAATTCAAAGCCAAGTACGTTGATGCTGAGAGCAGCGACCCGGTGATGAAAGACTTTGCTGTAAAAGTGAAGAAGGCGAAGTGCAACATTTGCCACGTTGGCAAGAAAAAGAAGAACCGTAACGCGTACGGAGACCAACTCTCTGAATTGTTGGACAAGAAGAAAGACAAGAAAGACAAAGAGAAGATTCAGGCATCGCTGGACACCGTCGCGGAGATGAAGGTCGATCCGGAAGACGAGAATTCGCCGACCTATGCTGATCTGTTCGCAGCAGGCGAGATTCCTCCGGCTGGAGAAGAACCGGCGGCTGAAGAAGAAAGTGAAGAGAGCAGCGAATAGCATTTCGCGGCGATCACCCTACTGACGATCGAGACCCTCGGCGCGGTTCAACCGTGTCGAGGGTCTTTTTTTGTGCGAAGTCACATGCGGGATTCATTGCGCCGCTTCGTAGCGAATCTCGATCCGACTCTGCCATTGTTGGCCGGGGGAGAGCACCTGCCAGCCGGCATGCACTCCGTGGTGACCGAGTTCTGCCGCGTTGGGAACACACGTGTAGGGCTCGATACAAATCGCTTCTCGATGCGGCGGTGTGTAGACGACGCACTCTCGAAACGCCTCATCGAACGTCTGCACAATCCGCGCTCCGCTTTGACGGTTCATTAGCTGCGTGCTGCAAATACCCTTCTCGAAGATTAAACCGCTCAGCACATCGTCCAGATCGGTTTCATCGAAGGGGCGGCCTTCTCGCAAGTCACGCGTTGCATCGACCGGCCGTTCGTCTCCGGTTGGGAGCATCGCTTCCAAGGGCCAATAGCGGTTGGCTGGCACGGTCACGGTCCAGTTTCCTTCCCGCGGCACGCGAAAATAGGGATGGGTGCCGAAACCGAATGGCAGCGGTCGCTCATCAATGTTTTCGATCGAAATCGTCAGGCTCAGCCGCATCGCGTTCAACTCGTAAGCCGCAGTGACCCGATAGTCGGCAGGCCAACGATCCAACCCCTCGGAACGGTTCGCCGCGGATTGAATTTGGCCGACCACGCGATGGCCCTCGCGCTCGATCACTTCCCATGGTCGATCGATGACGAGACCGTGGATCGCGTTTCCAATTCCGTCGCCAGCCGAGAATTCGTACGTGCGCCCGTCGTGCTCGAATTGCGTACCGCGAAGCCGCCCTACGAAGGGAAACAACAGCGGAATACCGCTACTTGATGCTCGCTGGTGGCCAGAGCTAAAGTCATCGACCGACCATAAGAGATCGAAACGACCGCTGGCGGTGGGAACTTCAAAGCTGTAGCAGTTCATGCCCAACCCCGGCAGCACACGCGCCGTGGTTCCCGCATCGCGGTCTTCAAGAGTGACGATCTCCAGACTCATGGCGTGTGCTCATCCGGCGTTGCTTGTTGAGTTGGTTCGGGCGTTAGAATCTGGTCTTGTGACGTCTCCGTAGGGGTGACCGCTTGTGCGTATTGCGGCGACAAGGCGTAATGACGCGCGGCGACCATCAGCACGATGACCAGTGTCATCCACGACATGCAGCGTGCGATATCGCGACGCTCAGCACCGCCCAGCGCGACGATCATCAGCATATAGTACCAGGCCAATGTGGCAGCCAGCGCGGCGACAAACAACGTGCATGTCAACACGTCGCCACCCATCATGCGATCGCGTGCCAGCTCGGGAAGACTGATCAATACGTACAGGCCAACGAACACCTGTAGCAATGATGGGACCAACGCAATTCGGGCTCCCCAAACCGCAATGCGCGCGGTGTCCTTCGCCTCAGTTCCCAGGCGCGCCATGCGTAACGCACTGCCCATCAGCACGACACCGGTAACGGCGATCGACGCCAACAGTACGTGCAGCGTGCGTGATGCGATCTCGGGGTCACGGATGAGTTGCAGGTAGTCAAATTCGCCCGGCGGCGTCGCACGTGTACTCCACACGGCAACCATCGCGAACAAGGGAGCAAAGTGATAGGCCAAGTTCGTCGCCGCGAGCACCGGCAAACAATAACGAATCACGGTTCCGAGTTTGTTTCTTCCTAAGACATTCCACCATCGCAAGTAGCCCCAAACACAAGCCGCGGAGAACAATACTTCGACCGCGCCGAACCACCACCGCTGAGCGGGGACGGTCGTCCAGCCACGGTTGACCGCCTCGGGATAGGCCATGTGGATCAGACCAAACCCGAAGATGCCGAGCACAACTCCGGCGAAAAGCGCCACAAGCGACTGCGCGGCGAGACGGTGACTGGCCCCTCGGGCGAATGGCTCATCGTGCCGCGCGGCCCGCCAGTCGAGCCACACACATACCAGTGGTCCCGCCACGGCGACATTCACCAAAATAAGGTGAAGAGACATCACAACAATCTGCAAAACATCAAGCACCTTCACGCTCCTCTATATGCAAAACTAAGATGCCAGATGGCCACCACTACGAGCTAGAATCTTTGGCACAGAATAATCCAGGCTCGGGCCCCTACAGGCTTCACCTCACGCAGTTTCATGGTGCGAAGCGAGGTATTATAAATTCGACGCCGGTACGGTACTATGGCCCATGGACGGGCTATGAATGAGACCGCTTCGTGGCACTTTGGGTTAAGATGGTTTTCCCGAGAACCACGGATACCTCGGGCGATTAGCTCAGTTGGTTAGAGCGCCGCCCTTACAAGGCGGAAGTCACAGGTTCGAGCCCTGTATCGCCCACTTTTCACTGCAACCATATGGAAATCACCGTGGTCTAGCTCAAACCAACGGTGTGAGGATCGCAATGCCCGGCACCGTTGCGATGCACGGACCGCCCAAGAATGGTCTTCTTACGAATGCCCAGTTGGACCGCTGGGGCAGGGCACTCGGGCAACAGATGGCGCTGGCCTGCTGCCATATTTTTCTGTGACCATGGCGTTTTTGGAACACAAAAGCTATCGACAGTCTCGATAAATAGCACACCCCTAATGGGGGTTAACCGGTCCATAATAACCACCCATATTGTGCATTATACGTAAACTTAGGATATTGGGACAAGATAGGGTGGAATTAGTGTTGACGAATGTGACGTCCCAAGTACGATCGGTGGTTAGGTTGAGGGGGTTGGTTAGGATTTGCCAACTAGCCGACTCTGCCTGCGTGATACGCACCTATTTGGGCTATCTTGTTTTCACCTTCTGTTTTCGTGGAGCCACCGATGAAAAAGACGCTTGCTTTTGTGTTGCCGATGATTGTTGCCGCGATGCCCGTCCTTGCTGACGATGGCCAGGTTTCCGAATCGGCGTTGGCCGGTCTTGGTTTGGGCGGAATGACTGTTGTCTCGGACGATGCCGGGATGGAAGTTCGTGGTATGAGTTCGAGCGCGTCTGTCTACGGCGGAAGCTTGATCTTCGGCCAGTTGGTTTCCGGAGCCAGTTTCTTCGTCGCCTCCGACCTGAACGGTGGCAGTGCTTCGTCTGAGAATGCCGGCCTGAATGCTGCTTCGTTCGCCGCCCAAGGTCCTCAAGGCTCGTCGGTTATCGGCAATTTGATTCTCCCCGGTTTTGTCGGCAGCTTTGTCGGAAACGCCGGAAACGCTTCCAACATTGGCGCCGCCGGTCTTTCCGCCGCGATGGCCAACTAAGAAGTTGACTTAGATTTGTTCTCTAAAACCCCTCGCGCTTCGGTGCGAGGGGTTTTTTCGTGCCTTTGGAGTGCGGCAAGTAAGAACGTACCAATCACAACCCGACGCGTAAGCGAGGGAACGCAGAGGATTCCCGGTTGGTCCCTCGCTCACGCGTCCCCTTGATATATTCTCATTCGCCGCTCGCCTTATGTGGAGTGCGGAAGTGACGCGACCGATCAACGATCCCCAATGAAAAAGACGAACCCTTGTTCAGAGGAACAAGGGTTCGTCGGATCGAATCGTTCCGTGGTTCTTTGAACCAAGGACTACTGGCCAGCGGCCATTCCGCTGCCACCGGCTCCGCCCATTAGCGAGCCGTTGAAAATTCCACCAACGCTCGCCACGTTGAGGCTCAGATTCAAGGATGATGCTTGGATGTGACTGACTTGGGTCAAGACCTGCTTGCCAGCATTTTCAGCCGTTGCAGCCGCCGCATTCGCATCCGCACCGAAGATGAAGCTCTTGGTCTCGGGATCGATCAACAAGCCCGTAACCAGGCTCAAGCCCATGGTCATCGCGCTGGCGCTCATTCCGCGAACTTGCATACCTTCTTCATCACTGACCGTTTCCAAACCGGCCAAACCGAGGGTGTCCAGTGTCGACTGTGGGACACGGGTGTCGCCGGCGAATGCCTGGCTGGCCATGAGAACGACCATCACCGATGCGACAGAGAATAAGTACTTCATCGAAGTGCCTCCCAAAAAAGCTGTGATTGAACCTGCGTGACGACGCATCCGAATCGTGAATGTGCGTTAACCGTCTTCGTAGATTTCAAACTAATTGGGCTGGGAACTTCGTCAACGAAGATGTCTCTCGATCCGCGATTAAAGTTGGACTGTCTGCGAAACGTTGTGCTGTTGTGCCGGTTGTCGTAGCTGCGCGCGTAAATCCCCCACGAAACGTCCGATTGTATCGAGTGTGGCCAAGCCGATGTGCCGCTAGTCTTTGAGGACGCTAGCCCGCACAGCCGTTAAGAGCCATCCAATGCGGATCGATTCTCGTACGGCTTGGAGATAAACAAAGAGACGCCCACTTCGCGGCAATGATTCCCATCGCGAAATTCAACGGAATGTTCCATGAAGCGGCTATTGAGGCAGGATTTTCGTCGTTGTGCGATCGCGGGCGTAGAGCCGATTCAGCTCACCGAGAAACTTTTCATCGGCATGAACGGTGAGTGGAGAAACCAGATCCTTGGTGTTGGCACCTCGTTTCACAACCACGAGAACAAGGTTCTTCTGCCATTGTTTCTCGAAGTCGGGAATCGGGGTTCGGACGTTCCCGCGCGCGGGATCGGCCAAGTAGACATATTGGTCGTCGGCCCCGCGAAAGACCACAAAATGGTCGTATCCATTCACGACGATCCCGACGATCAGCGGAACTTTCGATTTGCTGAGCTTGTCGAAGGTTAGGCGGCCAATGGTTGCCAAGTATTTCACACGAACCGCTAGACGCCGCAGGTCGGTGAGCGACAAACCCTTTTCGATGCGGTCCTTCAGCTCTTCGACGGTGAGCATCTGGCCGGTTTCGAGCAGGAGTTGGGTTTCGGTGACGTTCCCGCCCCAGTGGTACTTGATGAGCGTGGCAAGTGCCGCGGCACCACACGAATAGTCGCGCTGCTGCATCACGATGTTCTGCTTGCGAATATCGGTCCAGCTCTTGAGATAGACTTGTGTGCGGCGATCTTGGTCACGAACTGGAACCCTTGCCGTTCGCTTTTTCTCTTCCGCCAGCACACCGGCTGATGCACAAAGCAGCAGGCCGCAAGCCGCGACAACAATCACCCGGCGGTGCATCGGGAAGACGCCTTGGCAATTCATGGTTCGTCGCCCAAAGAGATGGAAAGAGACCGTGCCGATCGGGCCGGGCTAGTGAGTGAAACTGACGCCAAACAGAGCATTCGCCGCGGCATCTGTCACGCCAAAACTGATGAACGGCTCCACCGTCCTGACTTTCTGATCCTTCTTGAGTTCTTTGTCTCTACCGATCGTGGCGGCCAAGCGGACCGCCATCGGTTCGCGAATGCTGCCCGCCAGCCGCACACCATCGATGGTGTCCTCGGTGATGTACGAACCGATGAACGACGCACTGAGCGTGACACGTGGATTCGCGGCAAAACCGACTCCAAAGCGGTAAAAGATTTGTTTGCCGGGATTCACCGAAATGCGGCCATCGCCGATGTTCACGTCGAAGCTACTCTCGAATCGATGGCGATAGCCGAACCCGTAGAACACCACGATCGGATCGTATGTCTGAATGAAGCTCAGTCCCGTGGTAAGGGTCCAGAAACCTTCTCCGAGCGCATTGCCAGGCGTGGAGAGCGACGTTGCAAAATTGCTGTTGCCCGTTGGAGCCGAAAACGCCAGCGTCCCCAGGACATCGGGGAAGCTATCGTTTCCTTCGATGATCAGTCTCGTAATGCCTGCGCTGATGTCTCCCAGTCCACCCGAGTTTGAGAAATCATCTTCGCCCAAGAATGAGAACTCCCCGTTGGACCAGCCAAAGGGAACATTCACAAAGAACTGTGTGACGGGAGTCAGTCCAAGTCGGAATTCGATCGGCAGCAGTAACAGCCTCTGCTTTCGCTGCGCTTCGGCGATTTGCAAGATATTCCCGTTAATTTGAGCAAGTGGAAGATCGCTCTCATTGATGAGATACTGAAGCGTTACGTCAAATTGGTACTGTCCCGGTTCGAGCAAGATCGTTTGTCGCCGCAGGAACTGCAACTCGTTGTTGGTCTCTTCAGGAGCCTCGCCCAGCTTGGTATCCTCGTTCGCAAGCGATGCAAGGTCGGCGGCGGATTCGCTTTCGCCTTCGGAGTTCGAGTCGGTCGCCGTGGAGTCACCATCGGGCAGGGCTGGCAGCGTCGGTTGATTTGCAGCCACAAATCTTGGATTCCGAGGTGAGGGAGCTTGTGACACATGGGCCACCGATGGCCCTAGCCGCATGGGGGCCAGATTGGGTGCCGGTGGCTTGTTGGTTGAACCGGCCTGTTCCGAGAGCGGAGATACCGGAGGTTGCGGCATCGGAGGCGGAAAACTAGTTCGTGGAACGACCGGCGCTGTCACAGGCAGTGAAGCCGCCGCAGAATGCGATTCGGCGATTGGTTTGGCATCAGCAACTGATGGTGCTGACAATTGAGGAAGGGAGGCTTCTTGTAATGGTTCCACCGGTACACCATCGGTAGCCATTTCAAACTGGATACCGACGGGCGCATCGACTTGTTGCCCCTTTTCCAATGCCGGTCCGACGGCCGATTCATCAGGTTCCGAAAAGTCGTCGGGGAGTTGCGGGGTCTCGATGGCACCATCAGAACGATCTTCGTTATCACTCACTTCCATCGGCACATCAGTCGATCCATCCGGCCCCTCGGGAGCGGAAAGATCCGGCGCGTGCAGCGTTGGCTCTGATGTTTCGCTGTCGACCGTCAAGAGCGCGGTATCGGGTTCGTGCTCGATCGCATCTTCTATGGGCTCGACGCTTACCGTGGTGCCGTCGACCGATTCGTTGTACCAAGTCGGTTCGACTTCCGAATCAGCAACTGCGGGTTCCTCGATATCGATCGCGCCGGAAATCGCGGACGCGATCGGTTGCGGTGGCGCAATGCTGATCGATTCAAACAGCAAATGACCCGCGCCGAGAAGCAATATTCCCGTCACTAGCGCGAGAGCCGTTAGGACAATTAGGGATCGCTCGTTCATCGACCGATTTCCACCCGTATCAGATGTACAACAAGGAATTCAATTTCAATGAAACAACTCTCCGGAGTGGCATGCCTTATTGCATTGATTCCATCAGAACCGCACTTTGGTCTCCCCTGGTACCATCAGAGTCTTAACCCGTGACGGCGTGCAGAGCCGGCTGCGACTGACGCAGTCGATTCCAATGCTCCGATGGCATCCCCATGGCCAACCGCAACGCGCCCATCGCGCCGGCGAACACGGTGTCGTAAACTCGCGATACTGTAATCGGACCATGTTCCTTCAGAGCGGCTTCTAGCGCAGTGTCGAGCCCTTTCATTTGGCTCCCACCACCGCTTAGTACGATGTTACTGATGATCGGATGCTGGACTTCAGGGTCGAGCTGCCAGATCAACTCATGGATGCCTTTGACAATTTCGGCGACGATTGTCTCACACGACTGACGCAACGGTTCGGTCACATCAAACTCTTGCGGCGGTCGTCCCTTGACGGGCAGCTTCACCTTGATTGATTTTTCTTCGTTCCCTACGAAGCCGTGTTTTTCCTTGATCTTTCGTGCGATATTCAACGACAGCCGCGCCTGGGGATAAGCCGCTAGCATGCGCTTACAAAACTCATCGTCGACGAAATCGCCGCCGTAAGGAATCGTTCGTTGGTCTTCGTCCTCTGGCAGCGCACCAAACATCGGGCAAAGATCGATTGTGCCCGCGCCAATATCGATCACCAGGCCGTTGTGACATTGTTTCGTGCCGTATCCAACCGCGAACGGTTCGGGAACGAGCATCACAAAGTCCAGGGCCTCTTGCGCAATGTCCAGAATGAGTTGTTTGCTTTCCGTACTGCAACGCGACGGAACTCCAACCACGCCGCATGTAGTTGCGTCTCTTGACGGTTTGACGAGCGATACCGCTTGTCGCAGGAGCAAGCTGGCCGCCTTCTTGTTGCGGATGGCTTCTTGTTCATTGATCCCCACCGCCGCCGGATCTTGGAACTTCAGGGCTCCCCGTTGAAACGGTCGCACGATATCCAAGGCGAGCCGATGGTTGTGAATCTCGTCACCAAACACCACGTCTTGACCGATCACCTCTCGGGCAATGTGATCTTTGGGCCAGCCGACGACGGTCTGCATGACCTCGCGCAAGCCATTAGAACTCGCAACTGACGTATTCAAAGTTCCGAAATCGATTCCGATGAACACCGTATCCATTGAATCCGTTCCTTTCTTGTCTTGCCGCGGACTAGCCGCCGTCTGGATGTCGAATTTGTAGATTTTGTTCGAGAATCTTCGTAAAAACCCCAGCCTGCGCACGAATGTCTTGGCTTGCCGCCGGGTGATCGCCGCTGACCGTCGATTCCGACTCTTGGTGATTACTCACGGCGTCAGTATCCGAGAAACACTCGGCTTCAACCGGTTGCGATGGGGTCGAACCGCCTTGACTCGCTCGTTTCCGCGTTGAACGTGGACGGCGTTTGCGTTGTGACTTCGTCTTCGACTTTGGCCGTCGCGGTCGTTCTTCCTGACGCGGATCAGCGTCGGGGTAGACGAACGAAGGGTGCATCATGAATGGTGGCATGTAACCCTGTTGCTGCGGATAGGCCACGTATTGCACCGGGGGCTGTACACCAGAGGGATATTGCGAGGGGCCCGGCATCTGCTGTTCAGCGGAGCGGTTTGCTTCTTGCTGAGATGCAGCCGTGGATGGCCCGATCGGCGCGACGACCGGTCGAGAGAAAATGCGGTTCACCAAACCGCGCAACACCAGCGCGATCAATAGTAGAAACAACGTGGCAAGCACGCCGACGAAGGCACCATAGATGGCGGCCATCGATCGTCGGTCGAATGTTTGGGTTAGCGGCGCCGGAGGAACGATCGATGCCGGTGGCGTTATGATCGATGCAGGCGACGCAACAATCGAGGTCGCTGGCACAACGGCCGATGTCGCTGGCGTGATGACGGATATTGGTGCCGTCTCGACCAAGATTGGCGGCGCGAGCACTTGCGGCTCATGCGACTGTTGAACCGGCATCGCGCTAACCAGAGGAAAGTCGGCCCCAAATTCGCCGGAGACAACGATTGCTGAATCGCCGGGAGTGCCGATGTCGGTCGCCTCGGGGGCGGAAATGATTTGGGGAAGATCAACCATGACGGGCGACTGAACCACTGCTTCCCGAATATGAGATTCCCGATGGATGTCCAGCTTTTCCAACAGCCATCCGCAGTCGGTCGAACATTCTGTAAATGTGCTGGCACCGCGAATGCTGGCCTCAAGCACCTCTGTCTCTGAACTATCCAGAGACGACTTTCCATGTCCGGTGTTGTCTGCGTGGCACGCGGCATCCGAAATCGGAAAGCTGATCACACCAGGGCAAGGAGCATCTTGGGGCTGGCTTTGTTCAAACTGATCGTCGACGTGACCGGTGACGAAAGGTTCTGACTCAGCGGCTGCATCGAATTCTGAGATGGAGTCGTTCGCCTGGACGACACCGCTTTCGGCTTTGCTCAACGCCCGTTCGGGCTCTGTGTCATGGATTGCCGTCGCCTGCTCTGGCGTGTCTGTTTGACTTGCCGGTTCGTCGCCGGTGGTCTCGGGTAATGGGATGAACGTCTCATCGCTTAGTATCACCGGGGCGGCGCGATCGAGAGAATCACGATCATCGGCGACCGCTTCTTCAAACGCGATGCCTTCGTCGGTAGCCGTGAATGGCTGTTGGGGATCGTCTCCCATCACAATTCCGTGCCCCAGGACAAGGAACGCAATTGCGATAGACAGCGACCAAATTGCTTCTTGTGCGAGTTTCATCTGCTAGCTCCGGCTACGCGAGGGTATCGCGATTTCTTCTACATGGACCTTTTGGTCGACTCTGCGGGTTGTTTCGCTTGAGATAATCCCTCCTGTTAATCGGATTAGACAAAATGGGTAACAAGCAGTTCATGCACTGCCGGTGCGGAAGGGAGCAAGGCTCATGGCGGTTCGTGCTCGATGAATGGCCGTCGTCCCATATAGATGTCAACCAAACGGACTCCAATGGGGCAACGAGCGAACCCACGCGGTCGAGGAGCAGTGAGTCGCCTTCGGCATGGAGAGCGAACGCGAGGGGCAGCCTTGGATATCCGAGCTGTCATTCCAGGCACTGCCAGCGGCGTTGTGAGAAAGAAAGGTTTGGAAAACTGGATAAAGTGACTCTAGCGATCATCCACGTCGAGACGATACTTCTCCTCAGACAACCTTTGCGGGTTGTGCGGGCCATATCGGTGGTGACGAACAAACCTGTCATACCGATGACCGCTACATGTTCAAACCAGATTCAAATTCTGCACGGTCCTACGCCACTGCCTATTGAATCAAGAACTTAGACCCGTCCCACCGGTAGTCGCTTTGCGAATGGCCGGATGGCGAGGCGAGGTCTGTTGTCGCTATCAATTGTCACGACCTTTGTATTCGGGGGGAATACGATGGCCAAGGTTGCCGTCTCTGCCAGCGCTGTATTATTTTTGATCACGGTTCTCGGATCTGCATCTGCCCAAGATGCAACGGACGAAGCCGTGGTAACGATCGAAGGCATCTCTGAATCGGTCGATGACCTGATTGAACAGGCATCGGCTGGAGATTTTGCCACGTCTCAGGATGATGGGTTCTCCAACATCCAGCCTCCGGCTCAACTCACCACGGCGGCAGCCTCAGTTGCCGTCAAACCGGATGAGTCGCTAAGCCTCACTAGCTATGTGGAGAAGCAGGAAGAAGTCCCGGTTCCTCCGAACAGCTCTGAATTCGTCACTGCCGACGAAGTCGGTCCTGTGTTTCTCCATGAGGACGGAACACAGATTGCAGGCGACTTCTGGGGTGTCACCAACACTTGGTTCCGATCAGGTGTCTACGCAGGAGTGGAAGCCACTTTTCTGGCACCGATCGGAACTCCCGACCAGACGGTCTACCTGACCGATCTAACGAACAGCAATCAGTACACGGCCCGTTCCACTTCTGGCTTCGGAGGGGGCGTTCGCACTTGGATTGGTTTGCAGAACAATGGTTGGGGATTTCGAGTTCGGTACTGGCGCTTTGGCGACGAAGCCATTCGCTCTGATCCGGTTGTGCCAATCGGTGCTGCACCCACGGTCAATGCCGCATCCTATCTAAGAGCAGACGTACTCGACATCGAACTTACCCAGCGGTATTTCTTCCTGGGCCATCAGATCGACTCGTCGTTCGGTGCTCGATACGCCGAATTGGAACGCAACAGTACGGTCATCGGTTACGGCAATCTCGGCAACGGCGTCAATCTCTATGGGCTAGCCATGGGGGCGTATGACATCGCGGGTACCGGGTTCACCACGTCGATTGGTGGCCGCAAGCCGTTGCACTTCTTCTGGTGCCGATCTTGTAACGATTGCGGTGGGCCGTGTGGCGGACAGTGCGCTCGCCCCTGCGGACGCTGGCTCGGCTTCTGGAATGTACGAGGCTCGCTGCTGTGGGCCGACTCCACGGTTTCGGCACTCACCGATGCCAATGCCGTAATCAAAGACCCTGTAACCGCCTCGGCGTTTTCTCGAAACAAGGCCTCGGCCTCCAAAGAGCAGGAGACCTTGGGCATTCTTGAACTGCAATTGGGTATCGAATACCAACGGCATCTGCGCTGCTGCCCCGCCATTGGATTCCTTCGGATCGGTGCGGAGTATCAATACTGGGATACCGGGGACTTGGTCGCGACCAGCAACTCGTTCGCTTTTCTGCAAGGTGGCACGCCGGCGTTCGGGGGTCGAGTCGATGCGGTCGCCGACGCCAGCAGCGGCAACTTGGGCCTAATCGGATTCACGATCGGAGCAGGGCTAACCTACTAGCCCACGCTCACCAGATAATCCTGCCCGCTTTGGCATGACAATCGCAGGTTTCCTTCAGGCGTGGTGGATTGCGTCTCCACCACGCCAAAGTAACGGAGGAACCCAAGTGGGTGTGTGCCAAGAGCGGGAGTTGTGGGTCCAAATCGCCCACTTTCAAAGTGGGCAGCCCCATAAGAAACCGGGTTTCCTCTGGTACAGGCCATTGGGCCTACCGGGAACCCGACGTGCGGCCTAGTCCGTCATCTTCCCGAGTCACCACTGGGTCAAGTTGTCGCAGCTTGCATTGACCACCACCGCCATGAATCGTCAGCAATATATTGCAGCACTCGAGTTTTGGTTCGCAGCCGAAACCGCAGGTGCCATTGCCGGCGAGGTCGCAATGCTCCTACGATCTGCCTCCGAAGAGAAACGCAAACTCGATCTCTTTCGCAGGCTCGAGGCCAGCAACAAGATCCTTTGCCGAAACGCGCTGCAATCCGCAGGCATCTCGCACCCGATCGTTGCCATGTCGTTTTATCGCAACGGCTACAAGCTCGGGCTGCGGTTTGCCGAGGGAGACTGGTCGGCGTTCCTCGACCGTTTCGAGGCGACCGTGCATCCCGAAGAGTTTGCGCGGCACTTTCTCGATGAAGCCGGCGACGAAGTCGAACACGCATACGAGGGCGTCGACATGCCCCTGCTAAGACATCTCCTCAAGCACGAAGAATCGCTCGCCGAATTCGTTTCGCGCGAACGCGATGGCCAGCCTGAAGACTCCACCGCTGGCATGGAACAAGTCTTGGATAGCAGTTTATGCGCGGGGCTGGTTAGGGCAAACGATCCGGTTGGCTGGTAATCTCCACGAACCATGGTGACACGCAATGGCGACTCTCACTTCAACGCTCAGTTCCGATCAACCCGTCCATCTGCTTGGCAACAAGGCGCGGGTCTTGTTTGTCAGCGTCTTCGGGCCCTATGCCCAGGACGACGCCTACGGCAGCCGGAAAATCAATCCGATGGAGCTGTACCACAACCAGGTCACTCGTGTTCAGCACGGATTCTCGCTCCGCACGTTCAATCGTTCGTGGGGGCTCATGCTGATGCAGGTGAACCTCGATGCGCCCTGCACGCTGTTGGATTTCCCAACCGAAGAACGTTTTGTCGAGGAGTTGAAGAGTCAAGAATACGACGTCATTGGCGTTAGCTCGATCATGACGAATCTGCTGAAGGTGCGTCGTATGTGCAAGCTGATCCGCAAGCATCAGCCGCAGGCGACCATCGTCGTGGGCGGGCACATCGCCAATCTTCCGGCCTTGGGAAAATATGCCGACGTCGACCACATTGTCCAGGGCGACGGAGTGCGGTGGATGAGACGCTTTTTAGGGGAAGACGATTCCAGCCCCATACGCCATCCGGTGGTGCGCGCCAACATCGGCACGCAAATCATGGGCGTCAGTTTGCGTGACCATCCTGGCGATGCGTGTGCAACGCTCATTCCCGCGGTCGGTTGTCCCATGGGCTGTAACTTCTGCTCGACCTCGGCCATGTTTGGCGGCAAGGGAAAATTCATCAAATACTATCAGTCGGGCAACGATCTATTCGACGTGATGTGCGAACTGGAGTCGTCGCTGCACATCAAGGCGTTCTTCGTCATGGACGAAAACTTTCTGTTGGACAAGAAACGTGCACTTGAATTGCTTGATCGAATCGAAGAGCACGACAAACCTTGGTCGCTGTACGTGTTTAGTTCGGCGAACGTCTTGCAGAAATACACCATGGACCAGTTGGTCGCGCTGGGCGTCTCCTGGGTGTGGCTTGGCTTGGAAGGCAAAGGCTCGCAGTACAAGAAACTGGCAGGCACCGATACCGTTGAATTCGTGCATAAGCTGCAAGAGCATGGAATTCGCGTGCTCGGTTCAAGCATTATCGGGCTGGAAGAGCATACCCCCGAAAACATCGACGAGGTGATCGAGCATGCGGTCAGCCATGACTCTGAGTTTCATCAATTCATGCTCTATACGCCCATTCCAGGCACACCTCTGTTCGCTGAGCATGAGGCGAACGGGTCGCTGAAGAGTTTGGGCGAGGTCTCGATCGCGGACATTCACGGACAGCATGTATTCAATTACCACCATCCGCATATCCCCGAAGGCGAAGAAACAGAATACCTATTGAGGGCGTTCCGGCGCGATCTCGAAGTCAATGGGCCAAGCGTCGTGCGAATCGTACGCAACGTGTTGCGGGCGTGGAAAAAGTACAAGCACGATCCCAACCCTCGCATTCGCGCGCGGTTTGCTCACGATGCGGCGAACTTACCGGTCCACTATGCGGGCGTGCTGTGGGCCACCCGACACGCCTATCGCGACGACCCTCGGCGTGTCGAGCAGATCACGCAATTGCTTGCGGAACTACATGAAGAATGTGGCTGGCGGTCACGGATCGCCGCGCCGATCGCGGGTCGCTATCTCTACCACATGCTCCAGCGGAAGAACAAAATGCTTGACGAGGGCTGGACCTACGAGCCGCCCACGTTCTACGAAACCAATCATTCACAAGGCCCCAGTAACGCCACGGTCGTCAAAGGCGTGCAGGCCCAAGCCAAGCCCCACGCAGTCGTCCCCAGACCAGCCATCGCCGCCCAGCAAGCCACCGCTCAGCTCGAAAAAAACACCGCTTGAGTTGCAACGCGCGCTGGCTGCATCCCGTGTCATGGTGTGAAATCGTCGTCGGGCTTTAAGTCGACGATGAACGCCGCTAGTAGATCGGCTGCGTGATCGAGGTCTTCTAGCGAGATCATCTCGACGGCGCTGTGCATGTACCGGTTGGGGATGCTGACGAGACCGGCGGCGACGCCCGCACGACTCACTTGCAGGGCGTTGGCATCGGTGGGCGATGCGCGACTGAGGGCACCTAGCTGATACGGGATGTTGTTTGCATCGGCAACCTTCTCCAAGCGGTCGACGACGACGGGATTCATATTCGGACCGCGATAGACGACCGGACCTCCGCCCAAATCGACATCGCCCTCTTTCTTCTTTTCGATCGTGGGGCAATCGGTGGCGTGGGTCACGTCGACCGCCAGCCCGACTTGCGGATCAATCCCATAAGAACTTGTTCGGGCACCCCGTAGGCCAATCTCCTCGGCAACCGTTGAAACGGCGTAGAGTGATGTCCGCAGGTTCTGCTTGCAGGCGCGCCGCATGGCCTCGACCACAACCCAGAGCCCCGTCTTGTTGTCCATTTGAGGCGCGCAGACCAGGTTGCCCTGTAGCTCGTGCATGCCTAACTCGAACGTGATCGGGTCGCCGACGCGGACTAACTTGGCAGCTTCTTCTTTGCTGGAGACCCCGATGTCGACCCAAAGATTTTCCATCTTCACGACGGTCTTGCGTTCTTCGTCGGTCAGCAGGTGAATCGGCTTGCGGGAAATGACCCCCAGCACCGGCCCGTTGTCGGACCAGATGACTAGACGTTGCCCAACAAGTTGCTGAGGATCCCAACCACCGATGGGCTGCACATACAAGAACCCTTTGTCGTCGATGTGTTGAATCAGCAAGCCGATTTGGTCGGCATGGCCTGCCAGCATGACCCTCAGCGGCGTACCGGGGTTCTTCACGGCGATCACGTTTCCGTGTAAGTCGGTGGTCACTTCATCGGCAAAGCTAGCCACGTAATCGCGCACGACATCTTGCGCTGGCCGCTCATAGCCAGAGGGACTGGGGGCATCGAGCAACGCACGAAAAAAATCTAAAGCAGCAGGCTCCATCAATCACGCTCCTGTATACAGCATGTGGCAAGCGAACAAGCCAGTTCGCGAAACGTCAGGGAAACAATCGATCCTCAGTATCGCGATCAAGCCCCGGTTGACAACTCCCGACAGGGGTGGAGTGATACGGAGACGCCGACCACTGGCAGCACAATGGTCGCGTTAGGCGAGCGGCGAATGAGAATATACCAAGGGGACGCGTGAGCGAGGGACCAACCGGTAATACCCTGCGTTCCCTCGCTTACGCGTCGGGTTGCGATTGGTACGTTCTTATCTGCCGCACGCGTAAAGAGAATCATCCAGCCTAGCTTGGGCATTCGTCGAGCAGCAGGCTCATTACGCTGAGCGCGGCTAGCGATTGCTCTGATTTGCGAACACCGTCGGAGGTCTCGCAATGCTGCCATACGGCTTTCGCATGACGCAGGTACTGCTCGCGGGATTCTTCGAGACGCTGTATTCCCAAGGCCGAGAGTGCTTGGGGCCACAGTGTTTTGAGACGTTCTAGCGCGGAAGGTTTTCCCGCGATCGCCTCGAACACGGTATCGTCGAGCAACTCAAGCTGTTCGAGCAACTCGGGCTGGTCTTTGCCAAGCTGTTGCGCAGGGTCGGCGTGGAGATCGTCGTCCTCCAATACCGGCGGTTCCGTGCAACTTGTCGACCGCACATGGGGCGCATCGCCGCGGAGCGTTGATTGCAAAGGTGCGGGTTTCTGGGATGAACGACTCGGATGCGAACGGGATCCCGCGACGCGCAACACTTCCTTGCGACCCTGCGATTGCGAGTTCTCCCGTCGATCGTCGCGCGGCGCGTCGTCGGCGTCATCAAGACGCTGCCGCACCCGAGATGCAAGTTCCTCCATACTCGCGGCGACCTGTTCGCTGCAAGGTCGGCACAGTTCTTCGGAAAGCATGTTGAATCGTTTTTCCAAGATCGCTGTCGTGACTATGTGCCCCCAGCCATCGGCTGCTGCCTGCTGAGTGGATGCACAATCTGACACGGTGGACTTGAAGGGACGCAATAGGTGCCGCAGATCCTTCGTCTCTTTTGGAAAACACTGCACGCGGAACGGACGCCGTGGGGAGGGTTTGAGGCCAGTGGTGAAGGAAAAGGCCGGTCGACAATCCACGGGCAGACAATTGATCAATCCTTCCATCAACTGTCGTGCGTCGCAAGAAGTAACGACGGCCAGTGGCTCGTGATGGATCAACTCGTCGATGAGCACCGAAAACCGCTCGGGGCCGAGTTCTGAGATCGTCTTGCCGAGCAACCGCCGATCGACGGGCGAAGCCCTGCCGCGAAGAATGAAGCTGGGCAGACATCGCGGCGTGTGTTCGCGCACTTCAAGACGCCCATCGACGATCACGGCTCTCACCAACGCAAAAGGGTTGTTCGAGAATCTCTTCAGCAGTTCGACCGGTACGATCAGGCAATGCGTGTAGACTTCCTCCCCGCGACCGCTGTACTCGGTGCCCGTCTGTCGAGTATGAGACACACAGAACGAGCCACTGGGCAAGGGGTGAAAGTTGATACTTTCCGCATCGTCGCTTGCCGAGACCAACGAATCGTGCGAGGGCCCCCACACCGAAAGCGCGTGGGCGTCGTCATCCGTCACGCCTTCGCTGGCAACGACAAGGTGATATCCGGCCGCATGATTGGTCCGCCGCGAGGCGTAAATCGCTTGCTCGATTCGCACGATGATTTCCGCAAAGACTGTATTGAATGTGCAGGGCATTGGAACACTTGAATGCGGTTTACGACCACACTTGTTCGACCAGCCACCGAAAGGGCTCGACGATTCCGCGGGGTTCGACCCGAAGCGGCGCGCGGCCTAGTTTTCCATCACTGTGGCGAATGTTCGCGCAAGCACCCGCGACGCCGGCGGCGAAGTATTCGTGTTTCTGAAATCGTTCTTCGCAGTGTCGCCACACGCCTGGCGTGTGCGCTTCGGCGAATCCCAAAGGGTTCTCGAAGCATAATTCACTTTCATCGGCCTTGGTAAAGACCAGTGCGACCGGTCGTTTGTGCCAGCCATTTTTTGGATCATCGACCAATTCCAGCAGGTAGCTCAACAGCTTCATGGTGAAATAGTCCTGCTCACTGGCTCCACCAGAAAGCGTCGATGCATCGATCAGGATCATCACGCCGGCGCTCTTTGCCAACAACGAACGAATCACGGGAAACGAGTCGGGATGGTCGACTTCCTCGATCAGTGCTTCGCCAGCCACATCGGGCATGATGAGTTCGATGGGCTTGCGCCGCCGCCGTTGACGAACTTGGCAGTGGACCCAATTCCAGCGTTCCGGTTCATTCGGTGTCTTGTCGGGAAATTCGCATCGCGACAGCGCGGCGACGGTGGTTTGCTGGAGTGTGATCGAAAACGCCCCCCGAGCAAGAAGCTGCATGTCGTCGGGTTGGCGCGACAGCATATCCATCAGCATGCCAAGGAATACCGTCTTGCCGACACCGCTGGCACCGATGCACGACAAAATCCGCGGATGCACATTTTGTGTTTCGGCCTGATACGTCAGTGCCATCGGCGCCGAACAATTGCGGCACAGCTCGGCATCGAACGTATTGGGGCCCGAGCAGATATAGCATGGCACCTGCACGGCGTATTGCGCCAGCCGATACGAATCGAGCGTGATCTGACCATCGTGGGTCATACTTCTACCTCTATCAGTTCAGCATGCGAAGTCTCTTCTTCAACGACAGCCGTGTGCTCTTCGGACTCAACATCATCAAGATTGCACGATGCCAGATCGCACACACTCACGGCGCAGCGGAACCCGATGTTGTGCTTTCGCGCCACGGGGTCTTCAGCACTTTGGAACTGACAGGTGACATGGTTTTCGAAGTAGGTATCGAAGGCTCCACCGCGGATGGTGCGTAGCGGTGCGTTTTCGCTGTATTCGCGGCTGGCAAACCCAGCGGAGCCAAACACCCCCGAGGTCCATTCCCAGACATTGCCCACCAGTTGGTGAATTCCCCCCACGCTGACTCCCGAGGCAAATTCCTCGACCGCCACGGTCGCTTCAACGCCGGAACCCCAGACATTGCATCGTGCACGGTCCATGGCATTGCCCCAAGGAAATCGCCGCCCGGGACGGTTCGTCGCCGCCAACTCAACGGGCCAACTGCCAGCCTTTTCCCATTCGACGTCGGTCGGCAGTCGTTTTCCTACCCAACGTGAGTAAGCGGCCGCTTCATACCAACTGATGCCAACCACGGGATGATTTTCGAGACCTTTGGGGAATCGACCGTTCCGCCATGCCGCAGGGCCGGGCTCACCGGTTTCGTCAACAAAGTCGAGAACACCGGGAAGAATTTGTTGGTCCCAAAGCGCCATTTGTTCATAGCCACCGGCGTCGATGAAGTCCTGGTACAGCTTGTTTGTTACTGGGTAGCGGTCGAGAAAGAATCGCTGCACCGTCACCACGCGGCCACGGGGAAGAATCTTGCGATCGATTTGATCCGCATCTTCGGTCTGCCCGACCAGCAACTGTCCATCGGGAACCAACGCCATGCGGTCGGCCAGCGTGTCACGCGCATCGCGACGGAGCGTGGCACTTAGATTGCGAATCAGTTGCGGTCGCAAGAGTAATGCGTAACGGCCCTGTTTTAGCATTTGAACGGCCAATCCGCTGATGTCTTCCGGTAGTTCGGAAGTAGGGACCGTGGGTTGATTCTCGTCGTGGCTGTCTTGCACCACAGGGCGTGAAGATTTATCGCGTCGCGCAGCGGCGCGGATGATCTTCACGGCGACGTAGCACATCCCCGCGGCGCCTCCTCCGCCAATGAACGGCACATTGGCCATCCAAGCGATCGTCAAACAACCGACGCTGGCAAACGCCACGGAGACAATTGTGGGATTCAGCCGGATGTTTCCGATTCGGAAAACGGTCAGCACGCGGCGCAGCTTTGTCGCCAGATTGAGCTTCGACAACATGCCTTCACCTCTTCGCCGTCAGAATGTCAACAGCCCAGTCTGAATATGTATACTGGTCCCGCGATGCCGCCAGAAAGGCGACTCTCAGGGCCACACCGTTTGGGAAGTCTTATGCAACGTGCTGATGTTCATCAGCGTTTGCGTTCTTGCGTCGTCGGCCACGGTCTTTCTGCAACATCTCGAACTGCGCCATGACGGAATCCAGAACTGGATCGGCCGCCGTGGCAGTGGTCACTTGTTCTGGGGCAGGCATTGTCGGTGCCTGACCTTGCGCGGCTAAGGCATTCTGATGCTCGAGCAGTCGCCGCATTTCTTTTAGTTCACCGGCCCATTCGCTGCGCTCTTGCGAAGCGACGCGTTTTTCGTGTTCGGCGGCTTCAGCAAATTCGGCGGCACGATTGCGAACCTGCTCGAGGTCACCCTCAAGATCGACGCATTCTCGCTCCATTTCTTGCAACTGCTGCCGCAGCACCACGTCATTGACGTCGTCTTGCTCCGATGTGTTGGTAAGCTTGTCGCGCATCGTGGCCAATTCGGCGCGCGTTTCGGTCAGCTCTTGTGCGCGCACCGTCATGCGGCTGGCTTCGGTGCGGACGACATCCAGCTCAGCCGCAAGACCGTCACGCTGATCCGTCACCTCGACGAATTGTTGATTGAGTTCAGCAAGCTCTTGTCGTGCCTGTTCCAGTTCGAGATGGACTTGGCTCGCATCCGCAACATCATCGTTAGCGGCCTCCCTGTTCTGGAGGAACGCTTCACGGTCGTGCTGAAGTTGTGCTTGGGCTGCTTCGAGTTCTTGCTGTGCTGTTGCCTGCTCCGCGGAGAACCGCTCTTGATGTTGTTGGAACTTCGCTTGAGTCGCTTCAAATTCCCGGCACTGCTCCGCGAGACGCTCGGTTTCGCCTTGCAGGTTCTCGCAACGAACTTCGTACTCCGCCCGAAGTTGCTCAAACGCCTCGTGTTCCTCGCCGTGTTGACGCTGCTCGGCGGCCAGCGCATCGCGTTGTTGGGCGATGGCTTCCTCGGTGATTTGCAATTGTTCGGCTCGAGCGAGAAGCTGCTCTCGCAACTGCTCTAGCTCCTGCCGTTGCTCGTCAACAAACGATTCAATCCGTTCGCTGTCGGCGCGAAGGGACTGAAATACGTCTTGAAGCGCAGCAGTGCTTTCTAGGCAACTCATGTTTTCAGTAGACACGATCAGTCGCGTTCACTTTGTGTAGATGGGTTGAATAACTCGGGGCCGAACGGCCGCTGACGAACCGGAACTCGCAGTGTGTGGCAAGCTCTGGTGGGTGCCGCGTGTCGACCATGATTCAGGTCGCCACCCGGGGCGTCGCAGGAATGGAGAGGAGAAGAACTCCTGCGTTGGTAAGCCTAGGTCACAATCAGGGGCAGGGCAATTCGTGAGGCCCACCCGGTTCCATCTATACCGCCTGTGTGGATGATTGCCCGTCGAATGCCATGATGCATGCGATCCACGTCAGATCAACTGGGCAAAAAATAGGCAAAACAGTTAAAGGGTACTCCTTGCGTAGTGTAGAGGGATATGCCATGCTTTTGGGAGCGTAACCCCATTTGCAACGTCACTCTGGCCTACCACAGGCACTAGTCGCCCCGGTGCGGGAGTGAGAAAACTCGATATTCCAAGGGGAGTCTTTCAATGCGTCGTCTTTCTTGCGTGATTCTTGGACTGGCCGTGTTTTCGGCTGCGTCGCTGGTAACAACCGATGCCACTCAGGCGGGTCGACTTGGCAGGGCCTTGCTGGCCACGCCACATACCTGTGCTCCCGCGCCGGTCTATTGCGAGCCATGCCCGCCGCCGGTCATTTTCAACGTTTACGTTTGCAACCCTTGCACGGGTTGCATGGAATCGATCGATTTGTGCATTCCCGCCTGTTGCACCGGCGTGCCATGCGTGACCAAGCGATGCACGATCATCGGGCGCGGATTGATTCGCTACGATTGGTGCTGTGGGTTCACGGCCACTGTTCGCTTCACCCGCTGCGGCGACTATCGTGTGATTTACCGCGGTTAACCGCCACGGCCACTATCGATCAAAAACAAATACGGCCCCGGAGATCCCTTTGCGACTCCGGTGGCCGTTCTTTGTTATCCCCACGATGGGTCTAAAACTCTCGCCTTTAGGTTTTACATTTTTGTGTAGGGTGGGTAGTTCTGCTGGCGCATGGTACGTCGCCATTGTAAAAGCTCAATTCGCCAGCAGGTTTACCCACCTTGTTTGGGCGGACCGAAAGGTGGGTGAACCTGTCGGCGGCGTAGCAAATCGAAGTGGTTCACTCGCTGTGCCGACAGAACCTCCCACCCTACGATTCGTTCTTTTCTTACGAGTGAAGGACTTCAGTCCGAAGCTCACGGAACCTCAAACCCACCTGCTTCAGCGGGTGATTGTTCAGTTCGCGGGCGAGCCAATGCCGTGATTGGCATCGTGCGATGGATTAGCCCTTGGAGCCGATCAGTTTCTTGAGTTGTTCCCAGCTTCGCGTGTTGGCCACATCCTCTTTGGTCAGCCCTCCGCGTCGGGCTTGCAGAATCCCATAACGCAAGACATCGATCCCGTCGGTGGAATGGGCATCGGATGAGATGACGATCGGCACGCCATGGCTCTTTGCCGCCGCACACGCGACATCGTCAAGGTCCAGCCGCATCGGGTTGGCGTTCAGTTCTAGCAGTTTGCCTAGATCGGCCGCTTTGCGAATCACCTTGTCGAGATCCACATCGTAAGGCTTGCGGCGATTGATTAAGCGGCCCGTGGGGTGGGCAATCGCCGAGACCGACGGATTTTCCAACGCTTCAACGATGCGACCGGTGATCTGATCGCGGGGCTGGTTCTGACCGTAATGCACACTTGCGACGACCCAGTCGGCCTCTTCGAGTACATCATCCGGCAAGTCAAGCCCGCCGCGTTCGAGAATGTCACACTCAATGCCCTTGAGCACTTGGAATCCACGCAGGGTTTGATTGAGCTCGTCGATCGCGTTCCACTGCGCTCGCAACCGATCGCTATCGAGACCGCGTGCCATCGTGACGCGCTTCGAGTGGTCGGTAATCGCGATGTACTGCAACCCTCGCCCTCGGGCGGCGTCGACCATTTCCTCCAACGTGGCCTTGCCGTCGGTGGCGTTGGTGTGCATGTGCAGGTCGCCAACCAAGTCTTTCAGCTCAATCAGCTCAGGGAGCCCCCCTTTTTCGGCCCAATCGAATTCGCGACGGGCTTCACGAAGCTCGGGCGGGAACCATGGCAGGTCGAGCGCTGTGTACACATCCTGCTCTTCACGACCGGCGATATATTCCTCGTCACGATAGACGCCGTATTCGTTGATCTTCAGACCGCGAGCCTTCGCCAAGCCGCGGAGGTGTACGTTGTGGTCTTTGGAGCCGGTGAAATACTGAAGCGCGGCGCCGAACGATTCGTCTCCCACTACGCGGAGATCGACCTGCAATCCGACCGGAAGCCGAATCGACATCTTCGTCGGGCCCCGCATCATCACCTCGGCGCCTGAATCGAACTGCCCGAAGTGATCCATGACCGCATCGTGGTCGCCAGAAACAACCAAAATGTCGAGGTCTCCGACCGTCTCGCGACCGCGGCGATAACTCCCCGCGGCGTCGATGCGATCGACCAGCTTGCATTGCTTCATATGGGCAAGAATCTCTTGAGCGTAGCGGTCTGCCTCGGCCCAATACATCCGCTCGCTTCCCGCTTGCGCAATCTCCAGCCCATCGAGAATCGTCTGTTCGGTTTTCGCGCCGAAGCCTTTCAGTTCGCGGACGCGATGATCCTCGCAGGCCTGTTTCAACTCTTCGAGCGACTTGATCAAGAGCTGCTTGTTCAGCGCCGCGGCCTTCTTGGGCCCCAGCCCTGGCACTCGCAAGATCGCCATCACGCTCGCCGGCACTTCACTCATCAGCTTCGCGTGCTGCGGCAACGTTTCGGTTTTGACCAGCGTTGTAATCTTCTCCGCCAGATCTTTTCCGATGCCGTCGAGATCGATTACGTTGCGTTGCGCGTCATGCACAATCGCCGCAACGGGCTCTGGCAAATCACGAACCGTGCGCGCAGCGTTGCGATAGGCCCTCACACGAAAGGCGTTGGCCCCCTGGAATTCAAGAATGTCAGCCATCTCGTCAAAGATCGCCGCAATATCAGCGTTGTTCACCAAAGGGCCTCATGGCGTTAGCTATGCAGTTCGACGATGTCCTTATCTTGGACAACGTAGTCGCTCTTCATGACGGTGGCATCGTGAACTTCGCTGCCCCACACTCGGGCGAACTTGAAGCTCTTGACGAAATCCTTGTGTACTTGGGCGGCCACGTCCAGTAACGTTCCGCCTCGTCGCACCGTAAAGGGGCGTTCCATATCGGGCTCTTTGGCACTGGGTAGCTTTGAATAGACCCTGACCACATCTAAACGCTCGTAGATAGCCCGGCGAAGCGCTTCGACACCTTCGCCGGTGGTTGTTGAGATC
>CAZNXE010000050.1:17248-25060 GCA_964576465.1 uncultured Planctomycetaceae bacterium | reverse complement strand
CCACGTCACATAGCTCCACCCTTGGTCCAACACATACGACGGCTGACGTCCATAGTCGACACACAGCCACCACGGCACAGCCAGCTTGTGCAAATAAAATGCCAGTGCGTCGCCGGCGATGATGGGTCGAACGATCAGCGGGGTCACGTCTTGGATTGCCGAGAGCGACTGTTCCCCTCGGGCAACGACGATTGTCAGTGGTATCAAACAAAACCATGCAACAGTCGGCAAAATGGTCGCGAGAAAACCGCGTCGTAACAATCCTGCATCGAGCACCAACACAACCAGCGGAACCGCCACTGCCGACGGCTTGGAAAGCAACGCTAAACCAAACGCCAGTGTTGCCAAGCTGTAATGCATCCAGCGCCGCGATGGTTGTTCCGATGCCGAGCCTTCGGTCGGCTGTTTTGAAAGCGGATGCGCGTCGCCGGCGGCGAAAAGCCAATACTGCCACACGGCGATCACGCCAAACATGGCGGCGAGCAAGCCCTTGGTTTCGGTGATCCAATTCACCGTTTCGGCTTGTAAGGGATGCAAGGCGAACAGCAACGCACCGGCGATTGCGGGTAAGGTGCTTCCGACGACGGCGCGAAGCAACACCAGTACCAGCAACACCGTGACCACATGGAGCACGAGATTCCCATAGTGAAACACGGACGGATCAAGTGCGACGCGACCTGTTTCTTTGTTCGTCTTTGCGGCCACCTGTGCCTCGACCGCCAACACCGAAAACGTCACCGGAACATAGAGGCTTGCATACGGCTCAGTCCAAAAATGCTTGAGGTTTTCCCAAGACAGTGGATAGAGATGCGGATTGCTAACGATTAAGAGTGAGTCGTCGTAGACGTAGGCGTGCCCTCCGACGCCACGAAACACCAGCACGGTGAACACAACGACCAGCAGCAACGCGAAGAAGATCGGATAATCCTGACCATCGGGCGACGGCTCGCCATGGGAGTCGCCATTTTTTTCTATCTCTTGGCCATCTTCGCGGATTTCGGATTCTGAATTCACGGTGAACTCCTGTGTCTTGCCGCTGAGCCTTCTCACATGCTTGCAAGCGGTTACGGCAACTCTAGCTGGCAGCCCTCTGGCGAACAACAACGCAACCCCATCGGTCGGCACCTTGCAACCGAACGCATGAGGCTGCCTGCGGTAAAGGTAAGCTCGCGTCATCCGAATGTGCGATCTAGCACGCGTCTTCACGGTGGTCGGTGGCACGCTGGGGCAAGGATCCAGTTTCGTCGATTCTGACAATGGAAATATTGCCAACAACGGCAACACCACCTCCGGCGGGCCTCCAACGGTTACGGCGATCGGAACGATAGACATCATCGATCCCAACACGATTCACACGCCACAGTGGCCGGGAATCGCATTCTCAACCGGCATTTCGCGATCGAGGGCAGTGCCGCTGCCTTGCAAACGCGGGCACCTTTGCTATGTTTTTGGCTTCGGTGCATGGTGGTAGCAATGATGAAACTCGCGAGATGTGGCCACCAGTTGCCGAACATTCGCATTGGTTGTCAGGTCCATTCGACTTTGGAGCATAAGTCATGTCGATGTATGTCGGAGAAGCATTGGCCGGTGACGGTAACGAAATCGCCCATATTGATTTGTTGATCGGTGACAAGGACGGACCCGTTGGCGTAGCGTTTGCCAATGCGTTGGCCCGTCAAAGCGCAGGCCACAACAATTTGTTGGCGGTATTGACACCCAACTTGGCCGTTAAACCGTCGACCGTGATGGTCACCAAGGTCACGATCAAAGGCATGGATCAGGCGGTGCAGATGTTTGGTCCGGCACAGGCAGCCGTGGCCAAGGCCGTGGCCGACTCTGTGGCCGATGGCGTGATTCCAAAGGATCAAGCAGAAGACTTGGTCGTTGTGTGCGGCGTGTTTATCCATCCGGGCGCCGAAGACAACAAGAAGATTTACGAATTCAACTACACCGCCACGAAGGACGCCATTTCCAGCGCCATGGCCGGAAAGCCCACGGTCGACGAGATGCTGGCCGGCAAAGATGAAGCAGCCCATCCGTTCCGCGGCTTCTAGCAAACCGCCTATTCCAAAACATCTGTAGGGAATGCCCTCCGTGGCATTCCGTGTGTAACGGTTGGTTCCCGGAGCGCCACTACAGGTATTGGGATAAGCACTAAGCGTGGCAGATGGTGAGTACATGAATCAGAGTGCCATTGAGGGCGGTTCCTCGGTGGCACTTTGCACGCGCGATAGGAAGAGCGTTCGCGGAGGATGTCGATGAGCCCCAGCGATGGATCAAAGCCACGTATTCTATTGCAGTTGGATAGCGATCCCCAGCCGAGTGTTTTTGATTCGGTGGTCGCGGTCGACGCCGGGGTCGACCATCTCCTGCGACATGGGGCCATGGAACCCGGGGCCGTCCGCGATTTGGTTTACGGCCTTATCTTCACACGTGGCGTAAAAAGCTTGCGATATTCGGCCATCTTCATTGGCGGCTCGAACGTTCGCGTCGGAGAGAAACTGCTGCGCGAGGTAACCAATAGCTTCTTGGGCCCTCTGCGTGTGTCGGTGATGATGGACGCCAATGGCGCGAACACCACGGCCGCGGCCGCCGTGCTTGCCGCCGCAAGACATGTATCGCTCAAAGGTTGCCAGGCCACGGTACTGGGAGCAACCGGACCAGTTGGACAACGGGCCGCACGCCTGCTGGCCCGACAGGGAGCCCGCGTTGCCGTCTGCTCGCGAAGCGTGGAACGGGCTCGCAGTGTCTGCGAATCGCTTGCCGCACACGTTGATGTAGATCGATTGACCCCACATGCAACCGATACCGCAGCGTCGCGAGGCAAAGCGATGGACGGCGCCCAAGTGATCATCGCTGCCGGAGCGGCGGGAGCCCAATTGCTCTCTCAATCGGAAATAACCTGCGCCGCTGAACTAAGAGTTGCGGTCGACCTCAACGCTGTGCCACCCGTGGGGATCGAAGGGATCGAAGTCCACGACACTGCCGTCGGGCGCGGTAACGTAACGTGCTATGGAGCCATTGGTGTTGGCGGCACCAAGATGAAGATCCATAAAGCAGCGCTGCGCCGTCTATTCGAATCGAACGATCTCCTACTCGACGCCGAAGAAATCTACGACCTCGGCGTCAAGCTTGAATCAAGCTAATCTCCTTCCAGAACCTCGGGAGAATTCCTCGACAACACATGACGTAATCCACTGTCACAAAACAAGATGCGAGAGGGGGGACTCGAACCTCCTTGGGGGTCATTATCTCGACCCCGCCAGTGTCCGAAAGTGGTGGACTATCGCAGTGCAGAAGGCCTGCTTTGTCCCCCGACTAGCGATGCGGGCTGTTCGATGAGGCGATACGGACCCTCGAGAGGTACTGTCTTTGCGAGCCGTTTGATAACCGGGTTATGCGACTTGGTGAGTGCTCTATCCGTGACAGCAAGTAGCCAGCCATCAGGAATGGCCGCCAAGTTATCGATGTCGCTCAGCCTCGCAGCAATTACCTGCCCCGGCTTCATACGCCGCCGTTGCTCAGGGGTCAGATAGAAAACTACTGAAGCGACCCTATTGCCGACCAACACGAGCTTTTCAGGTAATTCAGTGCGTTTTGCGAGTTGCTTTCCGAGTGATCGTTGCGAGTAGTGTTCCGCAGTTGTCTGCAATGGCCAAGTCATCATTGAAATAAAGAATAGAGCAAACCACAACGAGCCAACAGCAAAGGCTGTGGACCTATGCCTCCGACGAACCAAGAGTATTGCTGCAAACACGGCTGTGCCCGCCAGCAGAGCAAACAAGTATGCCAACTCGGGAGAACGAGCGTGGTTGTAGATGTCGATGGCCACGAGAGACGTTATAGGAGAGACGCAGGCAACCGCATAAAGGAGTTGGAACATCCTATCGAAAGTGGCGTCAATATGTGCAGATAGCTCTCCGTTTAGAAACCGTTTTCCATAGTAGCCTGACAGAATGGCGATGGATGGAAAGAGCGGCAAGGCGTATGTGATCAATTTTGAACTTGCGATGGACAAGAATAACAGCCCACCGGTCAACCAACAGAGAAGGAACAAGACTGCAGTTAAATCAGAACGATGGCCTTCTCGCTGGTCGGTCCAAGTCTGCCACAGCCCTGGCACCAAGTAAATAACTGCGGGCATGGTTCCACCCAGCAGTATCGGCAGATAGTAGTACCAAGGTTCACCGCCGTGTAGCTGTGTCGCGGTGGCAAATCCAGCAACGTGACGCTCAAGAAAATAATAATACAAATAACCTGATGCATGGTATTCCATGGCAATGAACCATGGACTTGCCAGTAGGCTTCCCAACAAGAGCCCCGAGGCAAATCGCATCATCAACAACAATGAAATCCGCCTGCTGACCAAGACGAACAAGAAGTAGCCAACTGAGATGACTGCAATTCCAATGAGACCTTTGGTCAGCAGTGCCAAGGCAATCAACACGCCTGTCGCCATAGTAAGCCCAACGCGCCGCCCGAAGGAGTCTCCATAGCCTGCTTCCCACCAACAGAGTAGCAAGAGATTTGTCCAAGGTACCAGCGCCACATCGTGTACCGCAGCCTGAGCAAGCGATAGCGGACCAACTAGCGTTAAGTAAATTAGCAACGTGACAGATCCAGTTGGCCAGTCAAACAGCCGCCACGCGAGTAGTGCCGTTGTTAAGGCGCCAAGAAGTGCAAAGATAAAGCCGGGGAGCCGGACTGACGCCTCACTCATACCGAACATTGCCAGCGAGAGCCCCTGGGCAGCGAAGAAGAGTATTGGTTTATCGAGAAAGGGCTTTCCGTGGAGCCGAGGTGTCACAAAATCACCGGTCTCTACCATTTCTTGAGAAATAGTAGCGTGCAAACCCTCAGAAGGATCGAGGAGTGGTGTTGGTAGCGCGAGTGGATAGCAGTAGATCGAACCGGCGCAGACTAGAGCCGCTCCCAAGATCAATCGACAATCATGTGACTTCATGGAATCGGCCTCCTGCCATGGAAAAACTGTCCCTTCACTCGTCACTTTCGATGAGCTGCCACGAGAACATTCTTGCAGCCACCGCTCCCAGACCTGGCTTCCTGGCAAAGCATGGCGTACACGCTGTCATTTTTGCAGGTGAAACCAAACCGTTGCATTTCGGCGACAGCGTCCGCCGCAGTCCAACCCTGTGCGGAAACTCGTACAAGTGCGCACGCGATGCCTGTGCGACTGCTGCCTGCGGCACAGTGGACCAATACGGGTTTTTCGGCATCGTGAATCAAGAATCGTTTGAGCATCCGGCGTTGATCGGAGCTTACAGTTCCGTCACCGGGCAGCGCTAGACTTAGCCATTGGACCCTGTGTGCGGATGCCCACTGACGTTCCTTATCTGCAGACGGATGGTGTGGATCGATCAAAGTGCCTGTGTCCACTAACCGCATGCAAAGAATAGAAATTTCGCTGACATTGATCTAGCAGTCGAGAACAGGATATTATCAACCTGATGAAATCGCGCCAACCACTTTAATGGCAATGGGTTACGGGCATTTTCTCTCATCGTCCTCTCATCTTTCGTCTGGCTATATTCTCTTGGCAACGCCGCATATAAGTGTGCTATACCGCTGGACTTCACGTAATTCATTTGCCGATGCCCTTTGGAGTGTAACTCCTCGTGGCTCAGTTCATGCACTAGGGAATAGTCCCGAAATAACTTCCCGATTTGGTGACGCTGGACACTGTCACCGAGCGCTTCAAAACCGGCCACTTGTGGGCGCTTCAAAACCGGCCAGTGAATTTGGGGGGTTACCCTTGTTTCGGTTGTTTTTTTGATTTGTCTGGGCCCTTCGAGCGTATCTTCTCAACCGCTAGCAGTTGCCGGGCGGGGCGATTGCGTACAATTGCCGCATGACCAGTACAAGCGTTCAGGCAGCACTGAAAGAAATCGAGAATCGGCTGGCGATCGTTGGTGAGCTGCCGGCAGAGGTTGAAACGTCGGTGCGCCAGCTTTTGAATGTCGTCGAGGCACTCAGTTCCGACAAGCAATCGCTGATCGACGAGGTTCAGCGTCTCAAGGAACAACTCGACAAGAAGAAACGAACCAAATTCACCCACTCGGCTGACGACGACAAGCAGCATACGGATCACTCTTCTGAAAAACATCGACGCTAACGTCGCGTCAAAAAGTCGGCTTCTGCTGCCGATCGCCGTAGCTTCAAAGACCTCACGATCCACGAGACGATCGAGTGTCCGGTTGATCCGAAAGATCTTCCGCCGGACGCGGTGCGTGTGGATGACGAAGAGGTGATCGTGCAGGACATCGAGATCAAGCCCCGCAATATTCGCTTTCTGCGAAGTGTCTTCTATTCGCCGAAACAGAAAAAACATTTTCGCGGCCCGTTGCCCAGCGGCTACGACGCGGGCGACTTCGGCGCGGACTTGCGGTCGCTGGTCTTGTCGCTCAAGTACAGCGGCAACATGAGCGAGCCGAAGATTCGCGAGTTTCTAGAGAACTTTAACGTCCAGATTTCCGCAGGCAGCGTGTCGAACATTTTGACGAAGATGGCCGACTCGTTTGCCGAGGAGTTCGATGCCATCGCCCAGGCGGGACTCGCCTCGACGCCGTATCAGCAAACCGACGACACGTCGGCACGCGTCGCTGGGGAGTTCTGGCACACGCATATTCTGTGCAATCCGTTTTACGCGGCCTACTTCACGCGGCCCCACAAAGATCGCCTGACGGTGCTGGAAATACTGCAAAACACGAGTGATCTGCGATTTCAGTTCGGCCAGGAAACGCTGGAGTTGTTGCGAACCGAATTCAATCTGCCCAAGAAATGGCAACGCACGATCGAAGAAATCGGCGAGACTTCGTTCGAGAAAACGTCGCTCCAGGCGTTGCTCGACGATTGGTTCGGCCAGGGCAACCGGCAGTTGCGGACCGCCATCGAACAGGCGGCGGCGATTGTTTACTACCGCCATCAGGCTTCCGTGCCGGTCGTCGAGACGATCGTGTGCGACGACGCGGGCCAGTTCAAGTTGCTGACCGAAAGGTTGGCGTTGTGTTGGATTCATGCGGGACGTCACTACGAAAAACTATCGCCGGTGGTTCCTCGTCACGTCGACCACCTTGATTCGTTCCTGAATCGCTACTGGGACTATTACCAGTCGCTGCGGCGTTACCGCGATGGCCCGACGGACGCATTGGCGAAGACGTTACGAAAAGAATTCGACGAACTCTTTTCGACCCGGACGGGCTACGATGATCTCGATGCGCGGATCGCGAAGACGGCGGCGAAGAAGGACGAGTTGTTGACGGTGCTTTCGGTGCCGGAAGTTCCGTTGCACAACAACGCGTCGGAGCTTCAAGCCCGCGTGAGCGCGCGTCGTCGCGACGTGAGCTTGCACAGCCGCAGCGCCCGAGGCGCCCGCGCGATGGACATCTTCACGACGATTGTCCAAACCACGAAGCTGCACGGCATCAGCGCCTACGCCTACTTCCGCGACCGGATCGGTCGAAGCTTCGAGCTTCCGTCGCTAGCCGCCGCAATCCAAGACGCCGCTGCTAGCGGTTGAGAAGATACAAAGGCAAAGCTTTCAAAATCTCCGCCAGGTAAGTCGCCCAAGCCAAGCATGCCACCGCCTGCGGTCCAGCGAAAGGCTTCTTTGCCCGAGACAGAGGTACCCTGTCCTACGACAACCGAGCCATCAGCAGAGACATCAAATGCGAAGCTCTCAAAACTCGATCCCGGCAGATCGCCCAAGCCGACCATGCCGCCGCCCGAAGTCCAGCGAAAGGCTTCCCATACCTCGGAAGAGCTTCGGGTAGCGAAGAAGTCAACGACTAGGTG
>CAZNXE010000050.1:0-17238 GCA_964576465.1 uncultured Planctomycetaceae bacterium | reverse complement strand
ATCCCACAGCCCCCCGCTCGCTGTGCAGACAATACAAACGCATGGCTATTAAAAGTCAGATCCGGGAGGTCACCCAGGCCAACCATGCCACCACCTGTGGTCCAGCGGAAGGCTTCGGATTGCGGGCCAGAGGAACCTGATCCCACGATCACCGATCCGTCAGCCGAGAGGTCATTGGCCGAGCTAAAGAAATTTGCTCCGGGCAAGTCTCCCAAGCCAACCATCCCGCCCGCGGTCCAACGAAAGGCTTCAAAGCCAGAGTCCCCCGAGGCGATTCCGACGACCACCGAACCGTCAGCCGAGACGTTTGAAGCCGAGCTAAAGAACAAGCCGCCGGGAAGTGAGCCCAGGCTGGTGAAGCTTGGAGGCGCAGCGGATGATTGACCTGCGGCCATGAGCACCGCACAGGCTATTAGAAATCTCGTCGTCGTTCTCGTCACTTGTTTCCGGCCCTCTTTTGAATTCTAAAGGTGATTGTCACCGCCGAGTCGTTGGTGTTAGCCGGACCGATTAGGTGTCCCCTTGCCGTCGCCGCCAGCCGAAGGTGGCCAGCGCCGCAAGTCCGAAGCCGGCCAGGGTGAACGTTGAGGGTTCGGGGATGACGGCGATCCAAGCCTGATCAGTTCCGTTGGGATCTTTGCCGGAGCCGACGATTGTGCGACCGTCCGCTGAGATTGCCATTGCTTGGCGGAGCGTCCAGCCGGTCAGATCGAGATCAAAGTCGTTGGTCAAGACTTCTCTTAGATTCCGGAGGCCGTTTGTTTCGTCCCAAATAAAGGCCTCGAAGATAGCGGAAATATTGGCAGACGTGCTAAATCCCACGATGACCGAACCGTCGGCAGAGACGCCCTGGGCGGAGCCAATAGCTCCTCCGGGCAGGTTGCCGAGGCCAACGAGTCCGTCGTCGGAGGTCCAGCGGAAGCCCTCAAACGGATGAGAACCAGAGATGGGCACGCTTCCTCCCACTAGAACCGAACCATCGGCCGAGACGTCGAAGGCCCCGTTGAGAAGGAAAGGGCTCGTCCCTGGAATGGTACCCAAGCCGACCAAGCCGTCGTCAGCGGTCCAACGGAAGGCGTCGCTGCCTATGTCATTCGTTCCGCTACCAACGACGACCGAACCGTCTGCCGAGACGGCACCAGCAATGCTGGAAAAATCTCCTCCAGTGAGATCGCCCAGACCGACCATTCCGCCCGCGGCAGTCCAGCGGAAGGCCTCAATGCCCGAGGCGGAGGCGCCGAAACCCACGATCACCGAACCGTCATCCGAGACGCCGGTGGCTCCGCTCGAGAAATCTCCTCCGACAAAATCGCCCAGGCCAACGACGCCTTCGCTGGCGGTCCAACGAAAAGCCTCTGGGCCCAAGCCAAAGCCGCCGTTACCAACGACGACCGAACCGTCTGCAGATACGCCCCTAGGGAAGAGTCCCCCAACATCTTCGCCCAGAGGTGCGAAGCTAGGAGGCGCGGCGGTTGTTTGTCGAGCAGACGCAATAATCATGCAGCCGATCAGAAGTCTTGTTATCGTTCTCGTCATTCGTGTTCCCCTGTTGGATACGTCTTTCGTCTCTTTCTCAAACGCCAGCCACCGACTGCTCCGGCAATTAGCAAGAGCGTGAGGCTTGATGGTTCGGGTACTCCGACGATGTTCAATTCAATCGTGTTGGCACCAGCAGTCCAAGTATAAGTTCCGGGAGTCAGACCAAGTGAGTCAAGCGTGGAGCCAGCAAATGTCGATGCTCCAGACAAGAAGGATCCCGAGGTGTAACCGTCCGGAACAACAAAGAAGAGGATATCAGGCAGATCACTGAAGAAGATCCCAAACAGGTTCCCGGAGCCGATTGTCGGGCTCGTCCCAACGATGCCGATACCAATCGAATTAGGGCCGGAACCACCATTGGAGTAAATGTTAATCCTTACATTTGAAGCGGGGCCGACCATGAAAGCAGAGTCTGGATCGACGAAGGCGGCTTCCAATTCAAACGGCCCTTCGAAGGTCATCTCAGTAAGGTCAAGACTCCCTGAACCAACCAACTCCACGTTGCCACCGATCTCGGTCATATCAAAGATCAAATCTCCATATGCGGGAAGCGTGATCAGAGTGACCACGCTCAATAGTCCAGCCATTACGAATCTGCGTTTCATTGCAATTTCCACTTAATAAAGTTACGTAACCGGGGATAGTCCTCATAGATATTCCAGTCCTCTCGATCGTCTGCGACGGTTAAGAGATCGCCGCAACGGGCAGCTTTCTTGAAAGGCGCAACGTCGACACGATGCAAATGACTAGAAAGAATCGAACGCATATGTCAAAGAGGCGGCGCGAACGGATTAGAAGGGGCTGGATCGAAGATTCCAGCGGGCAATCATTCTCCTGAAGCACGGCCAAGCACAGCGCGATGCGCTATCTGTTGAGTTGGCGATCAACTTGCAGGAGCGGCCCCTTTGTGGTGGTCGGAAGACCGGAGGAACAGGACACGGGTTTAGCGTCCCATGGACATCACCCGATAGCCTCTTCGACAGAGGGGGTAATGTCAAGGTTTTTTTCCGATTGAAATGGAAAAAGTCGTTCTTGTGGCCAGATGAACTGCTCCGCACGGAACGCCACGGACGGCGTGCCCTACCAACTGAGTGCGGGTTCTAGCCACGCCGTGGGTCCGCCATCACTTCCTCAGCCAACACTTGGCTGTGCCGAGGAGTGGTCGATGGCGTCTTGGAGCGTTTCTTCGCGGCTTAGGGGATAGGGCTTGGTCGACATCCACATGAGGATTGCCGTGGCGACGAGCCCGCCGCCGATGACGACCGACCAGTGGTAGATCAGCGCGCCGTCTGCTGCACGGGATACGAACGACGACCATGCGGGGTTGCCATCGGTGGCGAGTTGAGAACTTGCCAGTGCCAGGCTGTTGTGCAGGACGTGATAAATGATGCAGGGGATCAGGCTGCCGGTTTGCACGGCGATGAAACCAATCAGCACGCCCAAGAAACAGGCCACGATCGACTGTTGGAAGATGGCGTGCGTGACGCCAAAGAAAAACGCACTGAGGACGATCGCCTGCCACTTATGTCCCATGTGACGCAGACCCGAGAGCACAAAGCCACGAAAGGCCAGCTCTTCGCATATCCCGGGCACCACCGCCAGCACAAGCAACAGCATGAGCGTGCGTGTCAGCGTCATGGGACCGCCGAGTAAGCCGCCAAAGTCGTTCAATTGAGCAGCGATCTCGTCGCTTAGCGGATAGAGTTGCATGACAAGATTGCGAAACGCATTGACCACCGGATGGACCGCGAACGCCAACATCACGACGGCAACCAGGCTCCACAGCGGAGGGCGACGATCCAACAGCAGTGTGCGCAACGGATTCCGCGTGAGCATGACCGTCATCAACAACACCGGAGTGGCAATCACAACCAGTTGCGTGACCGCTGCCAGCACGACGAAGCCACGGAAGTCGTGAGGCTGCGCAAGCGCCAGCCCCATGAACACGCGAATCATCAAGATCAGCACGCAGCAGAAAAGGGCCACTGCCACGCTGGGCGTATCGCCACGTTCGCGAACGAGTTGCCGGAACCACAGCCCCAGATCGAGTCGCTCGCCTTCGTTGAACAACACTTTTTCTGAATTGAATTGATCGACTGCCCAACGAATGGCCAGCAGACAACAACCTAGCGTTACGATTACCACCGGAGCGACATACGGCAACGCGCCCACGTAGTTCCCTTCAAGCAGTGCCCGCAGCAGCAGCATGGCGCCGGTGATGGGGATCAGGCTGTTGCCCAACGAGAGATCAATCCCCGGTGCCATCGGCAGAATGACCAGCGGCATCGTGACCATCATCAGCGGCATCAAGTAGTATTGGCCTTCTTTCGTGCTCCGTGCCATCGCCGCCAGGGCAAGGCACAGTGCGCTGAACAGCGCCGACACGGGTATGAGCACCAGCAAAAGCCACACGGGCGTTAGCATCGGCGGCATGCTGAACGAGTCCATCTGCCGCAAGACGAATAGTCCCGTGATCGCGACACTAATCAGGTTCAGGATCGCCGTCGCCATGCTGAACACCATGATGGTCAGCAACTTGCCCCACACAATATCGATTCGGCTCGCAGGACTGCTCAGCAAGGTCTCCAACGTGCCGCGTTCTTTTTCGCCCGCACAAAGATCGACTGCCGGATAGAACGCGCCGGTCATTGCCCACAGCAGAACCATGAAGGGAAATATCTTCGACCAGATGGCGGCGTCTTTGTGGTCGTCGCCCGCCACGTCGACATTGGCCACATCCACGGGGTCGGCTGCCGTCGTGGGCACCCCGCTGAATTGCAGGTTGCTTTGACCAATCATCTCGGTCCAGCGATCAAGCACCTGTGAGATGCGCAGGTAAGCAATCTGAGACTTCTCATTCGCCGAGTTGTGATAAATGCTCGGCCCTGGCACGCGAACCATTAAATCAGCCGCGGCATCGTCGCCTTGCGTGCCTTCGCGAATCTGAACAAGTCGCTGGCGGTATTGTTCGAGCTGGTTGGTGAAGTCGGGCGGAAAAATGACCACCACTTCGTATACGCCTTGACGCACCCAATCGATGGCTTGCTGCTCGGTGATCTCTCCCCGGGGCGTGTCTGTCGCCGAATCGTCCTGGGGCGGCTTGAACTCGACTTCGAGCAGACGCGATCGCGTGGGATTCCCCTCGAACAAATAGTCGGCAAAACGCCCATTGATGAGCAGTGGCGGAAGCGCGGCATCGCCCGTCACCTCTCGGGCACCCGCGATGAACACACGCGTCGGTTGCGCGCGAACGAACTGCGACACCTGAAAGAAACTCAATCCCATCAACGGGTAGAGCAACAGCGGCAACACAGCGATCATGAACAACGTACGACGATCGCGCAATTGGTCGCGGACTTCGCGCAGGAAAATCAATCGTACGTTCACCCAATTCATCGTCGTCGTCTCAAACGTTGTCGGAGCCGCTCACCACCGCCGCGGTGGGTTGCTGGTCATGTTCGGAGATGAGCCGGAAGAATAACTCTTCCAGGTCTTGTTCATGATGTTCGTCTTGCAATTCGCTGAGTGCGCCCTGTGCCAAGATGCGACCGCGATGCACAATGGCGATGGTGTCGCAAAGCTTTTCGGCCTCGCGCATGATGTGAGTCGAATAGATAATGCACTTGCCTTGGTCGCGAAGATCGGCAACGGTCTGAATGAGCGAGCGCGCCACTAGCACATCGAGCCCCACGGTCGCTTCGTCGAAGATCAACACCGGTGGGTCGTGAACCAACGCCCGGGCGATCGAAACTTTTTGCTTCATGCCCGTCGACATCTTAGCGCCCAACAGGTCGCGGATATCGTTCATCTGTAGCATCTCGAAGACGAGGTTCATGCGCTCGTCGAGTCGTTCGCCATTGAGGCCATACAACTGCCCAAAATAGCTCACCATTTCCCAAGCCGACATGCGATCGTAGACACCGGTGTTCGCCGAAATGAAGCCGATTTGGCGTCGTACTGCCGCGGCTTGGGTAACGACATCGAATCCGTTAACACGTGCCACGCCGCTGCTAGGGCGGAGCACCGTGCTGAGGATGCGGAGCGTTGTGGTCTTGCCGGCGCCGTTGGGCCCCAGTAAACCGAATATCTGCCCGGCGTGTGCCTCGAAACTGATGTCATCAACGGCCACAAAACGACCGCGCCGCAGATCGGCATACGTCTTGGTCAATTGATGAACATAGATCATGGGATGGTTCCGCACCGCGCCATACCAGCAACGGTTGTCGGTCGCGAAGATAAGACTGCTTATACCACAACGTAGCTCACGACGTCGCTTTGCCGAAGTGTTCGGTGCCACGTGAGAGGAGTGTATGGCGAGAGAATCCAGCGAGCAGGCACGCCGAAGACGATTATACGGCTATTGACGGCGATACCGACGGCGCATCGTCGATCAACTCGTAAAACACATTCCGCTGCCTAGGAATGTATCCATGCTGGCTGATGGCGTCGCGGATTTCTTGCAACGTCAAATGATGCACCGTACCGGCGGAGGCGACGACGTTTTCCTCGATCATCAGGCTGCCCATGTCGTTCGCGCCGTAGATGAGCGCCATTTGGCCGACTTTGAGTCCCTGCGTTACCCAACTCGATTGGATGTTCGGAATATTATCGAGGAACAGCCGTGAGACAGCTTGCGTCTTGAGATACTCCTGCGCGCCGACCGGGGGAATGTGATCCAGGTCGGTGTTGTCTGGCTGAAACGTCCAACAGATGAAGGCCGTAAACCCTGCGGTTTCGTCTTGGAGTTCGCGCAGCCGTTGCAGGTGCTCGATTCGTTCCGCCAAGGTTTCGACATGGCCGAACATCATCGTGGCTGAACTTCGACCACCAAGCCCGTGCCACACGCGATGGACATTCAACCAATCGTCGGTGAGCACCTTGCCGCGCGTGATCTCATGGCGCACGCGATCGACTAGTATTTCAGCGCCACCGCCAGGCAAGCTACCGAGCCCCGCTTCTTTCAGTCGCCCTAGCACGTCGAGGAGTGGGAGTTTTGCCACCTTGGTGAAGTGGTGAATCTCCGGGGGGCTGAAGCCGTGGATGTTGACTTGCGGAAACTTTTCCTTGATATCCCGCAGCAGATCTTCGTACCATTGGAGCGTGAGCGTGGGATGGAGTCCGCCTTGCAGGAGGATTTGTTCCCCGCCCAGTTCGACGGTCTCCTCGATCTTTTTCAGAATCTCTTCACGTTCCAGCACGTATCCTTCGGCATGCTTTGGCTTGCGATAGAACGCGCAGAAGTCGCAGACCGCCGTGCAGATGTTGCTGTAGTTGATGTTGCGATCGATGTTGTACGTTCGATACGGCTCGGGATGCAGACGCCGCGACACCGCATCGGCTGCTTGACCCAACGCGGTCAGGTCGTGCGATTCAAGCAGTTTCAAGCCTTCTTCCGGCGAGAGTCTCTTGCCGGCGACGGCTTTATCCAGGATGTTCGCAATCGGAGAAACCAAGTTCGACTCCTTGTGGGGCAAGGCCCAAATCGGCCGCCAACTGGTGGAAAAGCTGTAGCCCCTGTCGTTCACGGGTACCAAAGTGAAAGTACAGGTTTTCACGCAAGTAGGCAACGCACTCTGGTTCGGTTAGCCCTAGCTCTGCGGCTTCGACTGCCGCGATGTCTTCCAAGTGTTTCTCGCCCTGATCGCGGGCTTCGGACAACGCCGTTTCCAGTCCGTCGAGATCGACGCCCACCCGGGCGGTCCATAGGGCGAACACGAAGGGCAATTCGGCCCAGCGACACCACTCATCGCCCAGATCCCAAACAGCCTCGAATCGCCCCACCGGCGAATGGATCGCCCGATCGCCAATCAGTAACACCGCGTCGGCAGTGCTGTCTTCCAAGTTCGCTCCGATGGGCAATCGCTGTAGTTCGGGTTCAATCTTGTAGCGTTGTTCGAGCAGGATCCGCGCAAGGGCCACGCTAGTTCTCGACCCCTCATCAAGTGCCAGCGTGCGAACCTTATTTGGCTTAACGCGGAAAAACAGCTTCACGCTAAGCACCGGTCCACGACATGCAATGCAAGCATCGGAAACAATAGTGTACGTAGGGTCTTGAAAGCACTCGATCGATGGAATCAATGCCACGTCGAGCCGGCCTGAGGCCAAATCATCGGCCAGACGACTCGGCAAATCGAGCACCAATTCAGCCTGCGGGGCCAGTTCCGTAAGGCCATGAATCAGCGGCTTCGTGTTCAGGTAGTTGACAGCCCCCACGCGGACCTTTGTTTGACGTTCCATAACGAAAATCACTCCTGAAAGCCTGTCTAAGCGTTGGGTGCCAGCCGAGGTTCCGCGAGACTCGTGAACCTACTGAACTAACCGCACGATCGGTGGCCTGAACAACAGTTACGGTGCCTCTTGAATGCCAATGTCGGCAAACGACGCGTCACCGGGGCGGCTTCGATCACCTATTCGCGGCCTTCAGAACTCGATTCGCCGGAAGGCTTGGAAGCCAATCCACATCGGAATCACCGTGGCGGCAATGCCCAACAGCACGGTGGCGGCGGTTCCTTGATAGACCAACATCGGGTCTCCCTCTCCTTTGGCCACAATGTAAAAATGGCATGCCACGGCCGGCAACATGGTGGCCACCACGATGTACAGCGTGCTGAGAACCTGGTTCAGTGTTCCGCCAAATCCGGCGGTGATCTTTGACGGCGATTCCTCACGAAGATTCGGAAGCTTGGCCCCCAAGCCGACTGCAATGCCAGACAGCCCCGTGGCCAGAAACAGACACGTGATGAGGTGGCTGACGGTAATCAGTGTTTCGACTTGCAGCATGTAGTCGCTGATCAGCACCAGCGACAAGGCCGGCAATAGCGAACCGGCCGTGGCGAACCAAAACTTGCTCCACAGCACCGTTTCGCGACGGATGGGGAGCAGCCCTAGAATCCAGAACCGGCGGCCTTCCAGACTGATCATCGGAAACACAAAGCGGCTTGTGAAGATCGAGAGAATCAATCCCACGACCCCGAGATTCAAGAAACTCACCACGTTGACCCAGGCGACGTACGTCACGTCGTAGCTGAAGCGACGCATGTTCAAGAAATACATGGCCAACAGTCCGAAGAAGATCACGTATTGCGACCACTGCACCGGGTCGCGACGAAACAGCCGCAGATCTTTGATGACCAGTAAACGCATCTGCGAAGGCAAGAGAAACAGCAGTCGATCGAGGATCCGATCAAGATACGCGCCGCCAAAACGACGTCGCGCAGTTTTGCGCCCCCGCAATGCCGTATATCCAGGCCGGTAGATGGCTGCCGCGAACCATACCGCGACCAACTGCGTGAACAGTGCGTTGGAAATCAGCAGCACCAGAAACAGCACACTCTCTGCCCAACCGCCCCGGGCGGCCTCTAACAACCCGTGGCTGAGCCACCAACTCGGCAGCAAACGGTTCTTGCTGAAGCTCAGTCGGGCCAGCATGTCTTGAAACCAACCGGGAGTTAGCAGGTCGCCTTCAGGGCCCCCCAGTACGACTGAGCCCAAGTACACGATCCCGGCAACGACAAGACCTCCGGTGACCACCACGGCCTGCATTCTCGCTCGCGGAAGCCAACGCACGATGGCCATGCACACGACCGCGCCCACGGCAGCGGGAATGTGAACGAACGACACGATGAAGGGCAACAGAAGCACGAAGTAATACCACGGGGCAAGTGCTGCAAGGCCGTAGGCCACCAGCATGGGCGTGCCCAACAGGATGAATCCCCAACTACTAAACAGCACCGCCTCTTGGAACTTGTACAGGAAGATCCGCGCATCACGCACCGGAACCGTGAGCAGAAATTCGGTATCGCGCGAACGATAGAGACTGGTGTAGAGAATGATGCCCGCCGAAAAAACGAGCATCACCATCAGCGAGACGAAGAAGATATCGAAGATGGTTTCATAAGTCTGGTCCCGGATGGCCGACTGTTCGAGCAGTGACTCAATCAGTCGAAATCCGCCTGAAAACAAGACGAACAGCCCGACCCAAAACAGGAAACTCAGCGTCAGCACGACTGAAACACGCAAGCGAGCCTCTTCCAGGGCCTGCCGAACCGTGTTGCGCACCATCCGCATTCGCAGACGCGAAAAGACACGGGCCTCTTCTTCAGGGCTTAATAGTCGCGACATGATGGCCCGTTTCGGCTGCCTCGATCGATCACGATGCGCTACTGCCCTTCGGCACGGTTTCTTCCACCGCCGGCTCTCGATCGTCGGCCCCGGCGGTTACTTCCAGGAATAGCTGTTCCAAGCTCGAATCGTGACTTTGCTGCGTCTGTTGCAGTTCAGCCATTGTGCCGACGCAGAGTAATCGACCGTGATCGATGATCCCAATTCGGTCGGCAATCTCCTCGGCAACCGCGAGGGTGTGCGTCGACATGAAAATCGTCATCCCCTCCCGGGCTCTTGCTCGTAGCAGATCTTTGGCAAGCCGCGCACTGCGTGGGTCGAGACCGACCATGGGTTCGTCGATCACCAACACCTTCGGATCGTGCAGCAGGGCCGAGGCGAAGACAAGTCGCTGCTTCATACCATGCGAGTAGGTTTCTGCCAGATCGTCGACGAACGATGCCAACTCGAAGTTGCCGATCTCGCGCTCGATCCGTTGACGACCGTCGGCCGCTTCCAAACCGTACATATCAACGATGAACTGTAGGAACTCGCGACCGGACAGCTTCTCGTACAAATAAGGTTCATCCGGTACGTATCCCAAATGGTGGACCGCCTCACGCGAGTCGCTCACGACGTCGATGCCGCAGATGTGAATCGTGCCCGTGGTGGGCCGTAGCAGGGGCGTCAACATTTTGATTGACGTGGTCTTGCCGGCACCGTTGGGGCCCAGCATGGCGAACAACTCACCGCCGGGGATGACGAGATCCAGGTTTTCAACCGCAATCTTCGATCCGAATTTCTTGCTGACCTGCTTAAACTCAATCATGGTCGCTCGTCGTCGAGGTGCGCGTATCGTTGTCCGTCTCGGCGTCGTCAACACGGCTTGTTGACACACGTTCAAAGATCAAACGTGAATTGAGAACCGCCATTTCTTGTCGCAAGACCATCCCATCGCGACGCACCCACATCTTGCCCCGGTCGTTTGCCGAGGTGCTCAACTGGGCTCCACGATCTTCTCGATAGACCACGAGCAAACAATTCACCGCGCGGCCGTTCCAAGATATCCATTCCTCGCGCTCGACGCGTACTTGCAGCACTTCCATCGGGCTCGTTCGCGGACGAAAAGGGCTGTAGACCGGTTTTGTCCAACTCTGTCCGACTCGAAGCTTCGTGAGACGTGGTTCGGGCGACAGCATATCGGAAACTAATCCGGTGGGCGGCAGCGACGTCTCGTTGGAGTAGGTGAACTCACCAACGGTGACCCGCATCCGTAGCATGCCATTATCGACGATGCCGTTCATGCGGATAGGCTCCATCATGGGCAGCATCTCGAGGGTCGACTCGATGCCGATCAATTGCCCCAACGGATCGACATCCACCCGGCTTTGGGCTCGTAAATCGAGAGAACCCTCGATCCCCTCACTGCCACCCACCAGCGGCACAAGCCACGCGGGGGTGAGCTTCGCCAGGGGAATTTGCTCCAGCTTGACGTCGCTGTGCATCTGAATCACATCGCCGGTGCGGTCAATCCAACTGGTCGCCGTACCCACCGTCTCGTCATCCCAGCGGATGGACCACGTGACCCGTTCATCGGGCTGGGCAAGAATCTGCTGATACGTCGGCGGTTCGCCCACCAGCAACGGTGGCAGCACCTTGGCGACCAGCAGCCAACTCATCGATGCCAGCCACAGCAAGACAGTGGCCACATTAAACCAGCGGCCAGCCATCGACGACCCCCACACGGCGAACGGAGGCCAACGCTCAAATCAAGGGCAAGGCACGACATCGCACCCAAGTATCCGTCCCATTCCAAGGGCCTCGAAGCCATTGTATCACGAGCCACCGGAGACGCCATTTCGGGATTGGGGGCATGCTAGGTTAGATATTCGCGGCAGACAATGCTCCTGTAAATCGAGAGTTCACGAATCTTGGGTGCCACTGCTGGCTTGTCCAGCAGTGTCGGACAGGTGTCACCATCGACTACTACTGTCTGCCAACTCAGCATCCCCAGTAGCACTGCTGGACAAGCCAGCAGTGGCACCCAAGCGTGGCATAGGGGCAAATCCATTCGTTAGACAGCAGACTCCGGCAGACTCGCTTGCCTGCGAACCGAGCTTGCGTTGGAAGCGGCTTCGCACGAAGATATGCTCCGCTGGCGTGATCGCTAGGATGCGACGGGCTTTTTCTTCCATACCTTCGGGTGACGTGCTGGGCACGGAGGCTGTTTCAAATGCGGGTTGGATTAGTGCTGCGTAATGTTGTCGCCGTTTTGGTGTTCGCAACGTTCGGTGGTTGTAGCGGTGGTTCAGACACCACGGAAACCAGCGATGCGAAGAAGGTGAAGCCGAAGGGTGCGAAACAAGCCGCGTCTTCACGGCGCGCGCCTGCGGATGAATTCCGCGTGGTGCTTGAAACCTCGCTGGGACGGGTTGTGCTCGAACTTGACCATGAACACGCTCCGCTGACGGTTGCCAACTTTCTGCAATATGTCGATTCACGACACTACGATGGCACCATCTTTCATCAGGTGGTCGACGACTACATCGTTCTCGCGGGAGCTTTTTCGCCCGAATTGCAGGAAAAGACTGCCGGGGTTGCCATTCGCAACGAAGCCGACAACGGACTGAAGAACACACGCGGCACAATCGCCATGGCCCGAGAGTCTGACCGTATCGATAGTTCGACGTGCCAGTTTTTCATCAACTTGGCGGACAACCCTGAACTCGACCATCGCGGTCGGACAGCCGAAGAATACGGTTACTGCGTCTTTGGTCGTGTTGTCGAAGGACTCGACGTGGTGGAGAAGATCGCCAGCGTCGAAGAACACAGCACCGACCAATTCGATCACATCCCGATCGAGCCCATCGTCATCAAGACGGCAAGTCATGCGTCGGCTGCGGTGAATACACGAACCGCTCGACGATCCGAATAGCGAGCGGCGGTCTCACTCAGTTCGTCGATTCTCGCGTCGACTTCAATGCTTCGCGATAGCTCAGCTTGAGACGCGCGACCAACTGGCTCGTAGTGTAGATGCGGCCTGTTGGCTTGTTGAAGTCTTTGCCGCGCGGAGTTTGGGCAAGCGAGTTGCCGAGATTTCTCCCGCCTCGCGAAGTGGTCATGTACTCGATCATCTTGTAGCCATCGGGACCACGAACCAATGCGTCGACGGTGCTTCGCCCTTGCGACATGCGGCTCATACGGTCCAAGCGATCGTAACCGCCTGGGAGTTGCGCCACCTGTTGCTTGAACTTGTGGGCGTCGGGACGGGCCAGCCGTTTGACAAGATAAGCATCATCCGGCAAGGCACTACTGACGATTTGCTTCTCGTCTCGAACCTTCCAGCCACGCTTCTTTAGCTGCGCGAGAACCTCCGCTACGTTCCCCTGTGATAGCAATTCACCGGGGTTGATGTCTTCTTTTGCCAAGGTTCGATGCACAACCCGTTCGATCTTCTCGAACTTGGGTAGTTTTTGTGGCGACTTATCTGCCGCAACGGCGCTCACGACGAAGACAGGCAACACCAACAGCCCAAGCCCAATCGCTGTGCAGCGGGCAAATCTCCGCATCGGCAATCGGGTAGACTGCTTCACGGAGTTCCAGATGGTACTTGGATGGTTCATCATTCGGTCTCACCGTTTGGCATGCGTGCGTTTCTGTTGCATCGGTCAATTCGCGAGCACTCGATCAATACAAGCCTAGCCTTTCGGTCAGACGAAGATCATCGCCGACCGAGGTGGAAGTTGAGGACGGTTGTGGCAGTGGTTACGGTTAGAGGATCAATACGATGAGCGTTCAAATTGTGGCCGTCGAAAAGGAAGGCATCGAACCGTTGAGCATGCCTGAGAGTTTTCGCCACGAAATCGCCTATTTCATGACCATCCCCGGCGAAAACGGCGCGCCGCTGATTCCGCGAGGCGAGTATTGGGTGCGGCTCTCTGAAGCCCGAGAGTGGCTCGACGACGGCATTGTGAGCATCGTTTCTCCGCTGGACAGCGAGAATAAGACGGATATTGAGATCAGTGAGGAGCAAGAGGTCTGGCTTGAATGGATGGTTGAACACGAGATCCAACACATTCGACTGGTGTAGAATGCTCCAATAAGAAGTGTCCAAGTAACGTTCTCACACGCTCCGCATGGATGGATAACTAAATTTACCATTCGCCGACGGATTCAATTCTGCCGACGGTAATACAGCGACGGTTGCGTGCTCGCGCGAACCTTCTGGCCGCTTGGTTTGTCCTAACGTTCATGTTGACAATGTCTTGCGCTATTTAATCGCACTGTAAGATAGGTCGACAAGGCGGCGATCACTCGATATTTGAGCAGGTGGCCGGACTGAATTCACCACCTGTGGGGTGCCTGAAACCCACCCTTCATGGTTAAAATCTAGCGATGCCTGGCAGATTTTGTTGAATCTTGAGTTCGGATTTTGTACGATGTCGCAGTTGGACGCCGCACGGACGTACCGGGTAAACGGAGAGACCGAAATGCCGAACGCGACTTTTTTCGTGCAAGAATGTCCGACTTGCGGTCGTAAGTTGGAAATACTCGTCGAACACCTGGGCCGCAGCCTCGCCTGCACGCATTGTCACGGGCGGTTCATTGCTCATCACGGCTCATCGTCCCGCATTGACGCTACAGGGACCAGTGTGTCACTCCTCAAACGGGCCGACGCACTTCTGCGGGAAGTCTCAAGGAACCGAGGGCTGGCGCCCTCAACCTCCCTTCCGACAGTCGACCGACCTCTTTCGTGAGTCGGTTCCGGCTTACGAATTCAAGAAGGCAGCAAATGCTTTGCTGCGCTGGTCCACGACTCGCCCAACCGTTTGGCTCTAGGAGCCGGCCGCTAGTTTCTTGAGATCGTCAAAAAAATGGGGGTAGGTCTTGGATGTGCAATCGGGATCCAGAATTGTGACGCCCGGAACACACAGCCCCACCAGTGCCATGCTCATGGCCATGCGATGATCGTCGTAGGTTTCGATTTCGGCGGCGTGCAGTTTCTTCGGCGGAGTGATTCGTAGCCCATCAGGAAGTTCGTCCACTTCGGCGCCGAATTTTCGTAGTTCCGTGGCCAAAGCAGCCAATCGGTCGGTCTCTTTGTGGCGAATGTGAGCAACGCCGAAAATCTTCGTCGTTCCCCCGGCAAACAACGCCACGGCGGCCAATGTCTGCACCGTATCGCTAATCGCATTCATGTCGATGTCGATCGCCCGCAATGGCTTTCCCTGCACGGTGATACAATCGCGGTTGTTGGCGTCAACGATCTCGCAGCCCATCAGTTCGAGTACGTCTGCAAAGCCAACATCACCCTGGATACTGTCTTGTGTTATCCCCTCGACCGTAACACAACCGCCAGTGATGGCCGCCGCCGCTAGGAAGTAGCTCGCCGCCGACGCGTCGGGTTCGATGGCGTAACCCGAAGAGTCAGCTCTATATTGTCTGGGAGCATCTATATCGAAACGTCGAAGAGGTGAAATAGATTTGTCAGTCCCGACGACCACTCCGAACTCATTCATTACATCGATAGTAATCGGAACGTACGGCCAAGAAACAAGCTCACCGTCGACCTTCAACATCACGGGTGACTTCGCATACGGCGCCGCCATCATCAATCCGCTGAGAAACTGGCTGGAGATATCGCCACGAATAATTGCCACCCCGCCTTGTAGTCCATCGGCGTGAATTACCAAGGGTGGGCAGCCGTCGTTCGCTTCGTATTCAATCTTGGCGCCAAGTTTTCTCAGTGCGTCGACAAGATCGGCGACGGGCCGCTCGCGCATGCGTGGCACGCCATCCAAGCGATATCGGCCATGCCCTAGGGTGAGCATCGCGGTTAGAAACCGCATCGTCGTGCCGCTGGCCGCAACGTTGAGATCGGCGGAGTCTACGGGAATCTGCCCAGCACATCCTTGAACCGTGATCGTGGAAGATACCGGATCGTGATCGATCGCTATGCCGAGTTCTTTGAGGGCATTGACCATGACCCGAGTGTCGTCGCTATCCAAGGCCCCGATAAGCCGCGACGGGCCATCGGCCAGCGCCGCGCAGATCAACGCACGATTCGTGATGCTCTTGGAACCCGGCGGACGAATGCTGCCATGAATTGGGCCGCTGGGCTGAATTTCAATCGAGGTTTGTGGTGTCACGACCTGGAAATCACTCTTGGGCTGGATCGATGTGGATAGGCCTTCGCGGCGAAGTATACCCGCGCCATGCCGTGCGCCGCGAGTCGATCGTTGTCGCAGCCGCGAAGCGTCAACCGTCGGCGTGCGCGATCTTCCACAGGTGCGATTCGCCGCGGAAATAGATTGCCCCGTCGGCCACCGCGGGCGATCCGAGGACCTGCTCGCCAAAGTCGAATTGGCTGACGATCTCACCTTTTTCGCCGCCAAGCTTCACGACTTGGGCCAGGCCCTCTTGGTTAATCAGGAACAGATGCCCGTCGGCTAGCACGGGCGTGGCCCAAAACGTGCCCTTGAGTCTCAACTGCCACAACACCTCACCGCTTTCGGTTTCGCCGCAGGACAGTACGCCGGCTCGCTTGACGATGTAAACCTTGCCATCGTGTACCACGGGGCTGGCCGCACCGACGGCCAATCGGCTCGATTGCCACAACACCGTCGGATCACCTCCGCCGGCCGGCAGTGAGAGCGCCGTTAGCCCATCGGCCGGTGCATAAATGTTGCTGCCATCAACGGTGGACGAGGGGATCGTCGAGCACGCCTTTTCATACTGCCAGACACGACGTCCTGTTTTGGGGTCGATCGCCGCTAGGTCGGTGCCGCTTTGCAACAATGCTAGCTTCCGGCCATCGTTTCCCACGGCAAGCACCGTTGGAGATGCCCAATTTGCTGACTCGTTGCGAGCTATTCGCCACAGGTTTTCGCCCGAGTCGGTGTCGATCCCGGCAACGAACGAATCGCCCTGATTCTCGACCTGAACAATCACCGTCGAATCGATCACGATCGGCGACGACGCCATTCCGACGTCGTTGCCCGCTTTCGGATAATCGACCGTTAGGCCTCGCAGCCACAGCAGGTTGCCTTGCAAGTCGAGCGCGATCAGGTCGTTTGATGAAAAGAAGGCGAAGATCCGCTCTCCATCGCTTGCCGGCGAGTTGGCAGCCACCGAACTGGTCGGATGATGCAGTGTTCGACCGGTGGCCCAAAACTGGCGATGCCAAAGTTGCTGGCCGGTCTTCGCGTCAAAGCACAGCACGTGCAGACGATCTTGGTTAGGGCCACTCGAAGCGGTGACCACCACGCGCCCCGCGACAACGATCGGGCTAGATACCCCTTCGCCGGGCAATGCCGATTTCCAGGCCACATTCGTTTCTTCATCCCACTGGACAGGGACCCGTTCAGCCGCCGCGACACTACGATTGTCGGTGCCCCGGAACTGTCGCCAATCGGCCGCGCCGGTCGCAAGTGGCGCAGCGAACAACAAGGTCAGCATGAGAATTCGAAGAATCGAGTTCATCGTCAATAGGTTCCGTTGGTGATTAAGTTGTATGCAAATGGGAAAGGTTAAGGCGTGCGGTAGATAAGAACGTACCAATCCCAACCCGACGCGTGAGCGAGGGAACGCAGGGTAGTG
>CAZNXE010000049.1:0-25506 GCA_964576465.1 uncultured Planctomycetaceae bacterium | reverse complement strand
ACCCGACGCGTTAGCGAGGGAACGCAGGGTATTACCGGTTGGTCCCTCGCTGACGCATCCCCTTGGTATATTCTTATTCGCCGCTCGCCTAAAGATCGTCGCGACTGAATCAATGAACACTCTTGCCGTAGCAAACTGGATGACGCCATGCGAGTGAGTGAGGCTTATGGACCAGACCGCTTTGGACTATCGTTCGAGCTATTTCCGCCGAAGACCCCCAAGGGCGAGGCACAGCTATTCCTGCACGTGGCCGAATTGATGGCCTTCAAGCCCAGCTACATTACCTGCACCTACGGCGCTGGTGGCTCGACGCGCGACAAGACGCTGGAGATTGTTTCCAAGGTACATCAAGAGCACCAGGTTCCGGTAGCGTCTCATCTAACGTGCGTGGGAGCCTCCGCCGATCAGCTTCGCGACTATCTTGGTGAAGCTTGGGACAGAGGAATCAAAAACATCGTGGCCCTGCGTGGCGACCCGCCCCAGGGCGAAACCACATTTCGGCCCACCGAAGGCGGCTTGCAATACGCCAGTGAGTTAGTGACCTTGATTCGAGAAGAGTTTCCCAAGTTCGGGATCGCCGTGGCGGGCTACCCAGAAACGCACGTCGAAGCGCCCAGCCCACAAACCGACCTGGAGAATCTCAAGCGCAAGGTGGATGCGGGAGCCGACATCGTCATCACCCAACTCTTCTACAACAACGCCGACTTCTTTGAATTCCAGAGTCGGGCACAGGCGATCGGCATCAACGCCTCGATCATTCCCGGTATTCTGCCCGTGACGAATCTCGTCCAAATCAAGCGCATCGCCTCGCTATGCGGCGCGCAGTTGCCAGAGAACTTTGTAAGCGATCTCGACCGCCATGCTGACGACACAAACGGCCAATTTGAAGTGGGTGTTGCCTATGCGACACGGCAAGTTCAAGAACTGATCGATGCCGGGGTCGCTGGAATTCACTTCTACGTTCTCAATAAGTCGCTAGCCACGGCCCGAATTCTTGGCGGTGTTTCGCTGCCAGGGTAATTGAGAGTGTGTGATTGCATATATGTGTCTGTCTCGCGGTTGTCAAGCACGGGGCGCATGGCCCACATGGCTGCTTTCTCGGAGTTCGTCAAACTATATGATGGTGAGTGCATTTGCTGGCGGAGACGTTTTGCCGACGCGCTGTAGATAGGCGATGTGCCTGACACGCGCATCTGCCGACTCGATGACTGTTTCTTTCTGAACCTGTTGCGAAGCCTGTACTGAGCACACAACGCATTCTGCTATTTGCCGATCGGATGAATCAAGCACGCTTGGTAGGCGAGATCCTTCAATCCACCAAGGTGCTGTTCCATTTCCTGCCGGGTCTTGTCGAAAGACGTATCCTCCCGAATGTGTGCAAACTCATTTCGCAGCCGTGTGTAAACGGTTTCTTTCCGCCTATTCTGGAATTGCGTCTGGACAACACTCGGATCACTATCGAGGATGAAGGCATCCACATTCGCTTGGCTATCCTGCTGCTGCAGCAGCAGGATACTATAAAGACAAAGAAACCGGTCAACCGGATTGTCCATCTTCAAGGCAGAACGGTAGATACCCATCATGTTCCAGCCCCGAAGTTTCTTGTACGGCTTCTCCAGCGCCTTCTTCAGTTGTTGTATAGAGGCAGGGCTCGGCTCATTCGAGCATTCTGCCGAATCGGACACTCTCACCGATTGCGATATCTCTAGCTGGTGTTCCGTGGCGGCTGAATCCGACAACAGTCTCAAGCTTACACTTTCCTGCAACGGATCGTCGACTGACACTTTGAAGGTAAACGCAATCCGATTCACCATGTCGCACGCCACCGCTCTTGCGCATTTACAAGCCTCCTCCTGAGTCGCGATGAAGTCGAAATGCACGGTGATCGCAAATGGCGAAATTCTTGGTGCTTCAAGATCAATGCTTTTGACTCTCGGCTCTGCAGGACTGACCGTCAGCTTTGGAAATTCCAGACCTTCAATCCGAGATTGAAACCGAACGTAGCCTTCATACATGGTGATTGCCTCTCATTTGTCTAACTTGTCGGCGATAGAAAAGGGGGCTTCTCCAGAATTCACTCACAAATTCAGGTGAGGAGTCATACGTAGAGATTGACCTTAACAAAAAAACGAAAGTACCAAGCTGATCCTCCGTGATTGTCTTGGATCCAATAATTTGACACATCTCACTATCTCGGCTTATCTCGGTCGGCTTCTTTTCCCGGACTGGATTTTGCGACCAAACCAGTCAACGGCCAAAAAACTGGTCTTGACCGGTCGTGACAATTCCAATATTTCCATGGACACTGGATCCGGGTCCGGCTTGACGGAATTCCAAGCCGGCCATTTCCCACACTGACGATGTGCATCTACTGATACCGCAAGCCCGGCTCTAGCCCCTGACCGCGAATGTCGCACAGGAGGCAAGTATGTCAGTTCTGCGTTCGCAACCAGCCGCGTCGTGGACAACGCGTTCGTCTCGGATCAAGTTTACTGTCTCGCTCCTCGTGGCCGTTATTTGTCTGGTTGGCGGACTCGATTCGCTCATTCAACATTTCCGAAGCAGCGAACCCCGCCCCTACCGCGCCAGCTCGGGCATCATTCTTGTACTGTGTGCGATTGTCCAGGTACGCTTGATTGCCAGCACGATAAGTGAAAATCGATTGCGAGATTTCTTCGCATCGAGTGCCTTATGGAGACTGCTTCGGTACACCGCCATCGCCACCAGTGCCGGCTACGCAATTGCCCTGCTGATTGGCCCGGATGCGAATCTACGGTACGCCCTGCGTGCCTGGGCAGCTATTTGCTACACCGGCTGTCTGTGGTTCTCGATGGCGCGGAGAAGTACCGTGCCAACGCATTTGTGGCGCCAAGGATCATGGTTCAAGCAATGTGAAATTGCCGCGACGTGTGTTGTTGTCTTGCTGGTTACCGTCGAAGGTACGATGCGTCTGCAAGCCATGTTGACAAACGATGCGATTGGAGGGGTCGCCGTCGCCCGCCGTCAGGCCTTCGATCCCGGCAGTCTGCATCGTGGCGGTCGTGTGAATCAATTGGGCTATTGGGACAGCGAGTTTGTCGCCCGCGCGATCCCCGGACACTTTCGCATTGCGGCGTTGGGTGATAGTGCGGCCCTTTCTGGCGAACGGCACACGAATTGTCTGGAACAGATTGAACTGCTTCTCTCGGACACCGAGATCTACAACTTCACGCTTCCTCGGTTGGGGCCACGAGAATACGCCGCTTTGTTGAAATGCGACGTGCTTACGTATCAACCCGACTTAGTGCTGCTGTTTGTCTCGATTGATGACGATGTGACCGAGCAGTTGCCATTGCCGGGCATCTTTGACTGGCGTGGGCTTCGCATCTGCCAGTGGGGCTTGCAAACGGTCGCGGCACCCACCAGCGACTGGCACGGAGCGGCCTTTCGCGAAACGTCGATCGACCAGCGACCGTGGACCGAACAAACTCAGATCGCTCGTTTTGCAATCTGCCGGACACCCATCGACGAGAAGATCGAGCTGCGTTGGCAACGGATGCTGTCGCACCTGTCGACGATTGTCGATGTCTGTGACGGGCGCGATGTTTCGCTGGCAATGGTGTTCGTGCCCGCCGCATTCCAGGTCGACTCGGCGTTGCGCCGCCGCATCTGCCGACGCGGTGGTTATCAAGCAGACCACATCGACCTTGAGCTACCGCAACGCCGGTTGATATCGTTCGCTTCGCAACACAACGTTCCCGCACTCGATCTGTTGCCCGAGTTTAGTGGTGCGGCCGATCGCGTTTATACAGACGACCGCAACGCGCTGAGCACCGATGGTCAACAGGTCGTCGCCACCGTGGTCGCCGACTGGATCGAGCGCTCGTTTGGGGCGAGGATCAACGCCCGGCGGAAGCTACTGCTGGCGGCAAGAACGTCCGCCTCTCCCGACCAACCGGCTTCCGTGCCACGCCTCAGTTCGCGACGATCCCCGCAATCTCAAACTGCGAAATGAGCCGGCGCGGCCACCTCGCGTAGTTGCGGCCTATTCAGCAACTTGGGCACTTTCCCACTCTTCGACGCCATCGATGAAGCCTGAGAGGATCTGTGCCCGCACAGGGTGCTGCAACTTACGCACGGCCTTGGCTTCAATCTGACGCACCCGTTCTCGTGTGACCGAGAAGATCTTGCCAACCTCTTCGAGTGTGTAGGCGTAACCGTCGGCCAAACCATAGCGAAGGCGGATGATTTCACGCTCGCGATAGTTGAGGGCTTCCAGAGCATCGGAGATTCGCGATCGCAAGGAATCGCGGTTGATGTTGTACAAGGGGTCAACGTGCGACTGATCTTCCACGAACTCGCCGAAATAGCTGTCATCGTGTTCGCCAATCGGCTGATCCAGCGACAGCGGTTGTCGCGTCATCTTGAGTACACAACGTGTCTCCTCGACCGTCAAATTCGCACCTTCGGCAATTTCCTCGACCGTGGGCTCGCGACCTTTTACTTGCAATAGGTCCCGGGTTACGGTCCGCACGCGACTCATGGTCTCGATCATGTGGACCGGTACGCGAATCGTGCGGCTTTGATCGGCAATCGCACGCGTGATTGCCTGGCGAATCCACCAGGTGGCATAGGTCGAGAACTTGTATCCACGTGCATGCTCGAACTTTTCCACGGCTCGCATCAGGCCTGTGTTTCCCTCTTGGATGAGGTCGAGAAAACTCAAGCCACGGTTGCGATATCGCTTGGCAATGGAAACCACTAACCGCAAGTTGCCGGCCGAGAGAACCCGCTTGGCGGCATCGTGGTCGCTACGATACGTACGGGTTTGCAAAGTACGGCGTCGCAATGTCGCCGGGCTCTCCAGCGTGATCTTGATGAGATAGCACAACTCGTTGCGAAGCTGAACAACGTGTTCGGCAGAAAGGTGAGAGGAATCAGCCGTGGCAATTTGCTCGATCAGATCGTCCATGCGTGCGGAGATTTGATTGAGACGTTCGAGGATCGGCATCAGACGTTCGGTACGAAGTTTAAGTTCTTCCACCAGACGAATGGCTTTGCGACGACGGTGAACGAGCCGCTGCCAAGCCTCGCTACGTTGTGCAGTTCGATTTCGCTTCGAGATCGCAATACGGAAGTCTTTGCAATTCTCAGCCAACAGATGTTCAAGGGTTTTGAGGTTCGGTCCCAGGATCCCCATCACCCGCTTTTTCTGTGCGGCGTCGGTCACCGAAACATCGACGGTACGATCCAAACGCACTTCGCCGCGTTGCATCTTGCTCAACAGACTGACCGCGCCCCGCAACACGAAATCGCTGCGGAGCATGCTGTTTCGGAACAGGGTTCTGGTTCGCTCGATCTCCTTGGCCGACGAAAGTTCTTCGTCTCGGCTCAACAACGGAATCTCGCCCATCTGCATCAGATAAATTCGTACGGGGTCGTCAATCCGAGTATCAGAGCCTGAATCCGCGGCAACCGACGAATCGGACTCTTCAGTTTTCACTGTCTTTTTGTGCGTACCGTTGAGTGGTTTGGCTTTCGGTTTGGGCGAATCCGCAACACTCACGCCCTTAGCCTTGGCTGGACTGCGTTCGCCGCGCGCCCTCTTGGGGCTGGCGGTCTTCTCGGTTCGGGGGGTTCGGCTCTTCTTGGTGACTTTTCGCAAGGCAACAACTCCCAGCAATCAGGCGACGGTGAATTCCAGCTCCAGCAGCCGGCCAGCTCTGATGTCCGATGGGTTGCAGCTAAGATGCCAAAGCTTGGCACCGGACAACACACTGCGTCGCATCTACTTATTCCACAACGTCTTGCGACGCATTCATGCAACCAAGCAAGGAGACTAACCGACTGATGGACGTCGACTTTGGGCAACACCACACCCTCAGGCATGTTGCTTCAAGGCGACATTCTCTCGCCGATGTCGAGTGAGAAAGTCGGGGTGAATTAGCGCGTTGGCCTGTCTCAGCGAATTCCAGGCAAGGAGGTGAGCTTGGTGTGCGGCCGCCTGCCATATTCCGCCCAGTAGAAGAAGAGGATCGGGGGAACGCACGGCTAGCGTCCCCCCGCCCGACTTCACAGTACGGGCTCCCGGCGGAGGAATCGATTCTTTCGATCCACCCGTTTTACGAGGCATGACCCGAATTAGTTCGCGGGTATCTGCCCTTTGGAGGCTGTGCCCTGAATGGCAAAGCAGCTCTCACCACGAAGTTCGGTGATGAATTGAGGTCGGCGAACCGGCCATCGAGTCTGGCCAGGACCTCGAATGAGCCCATCAGAAAGGTGGACCTAACCTCAAGAGATGCGCTCTAGAATTGACCCAACAGTGGACCAGGGTGGCGCAGGCGTGGGTGAAGAGACACGAATCGTGCGGCGCTATCGCGCCTCGGCCATCACTGGGTGTTGGTCGAACCACGCGGCCAGCCGGTGAGCTACCTCTGCCGCACCCAATTCAGTGAAGTGGCAATCGTCGTAGAAGAACTCTTGGCGACCGTGCATGTATGACAGGTCCACCATTTCGATCCCCAGTCGACTACAAGTTGCGGCCAGTGTGGCGTTGTGATCGTCCATTCCTTGACGCAGGGCCGCGGGGGTGAGAAACGAATCGTGCGCCGTCCGGCCTAGCCAAAGAAGCCCTTGGGCTTCATCATCCAACTCGCTGCTCCACAAGACAGGCTGATTGACGACGATGAGCCGAATGTCTTTTTTGCGACATCCCTTGGCAATCTGCTCGATCCGCTGTGCGTACTCGGCCAACGCCCCTTTTAAGTTGGGTAGCTGATCGACTTGCTTTGCCACTTGTCGCTGGTGGCGGCGGAGTTGGTAGTTGGCCCCATCGGGATCTTCGTAGTGTCGTGTCATGGTGGGCAAATAGATATTGGCCGCCCGACGGGCCAAATTGCGAACTTGCGATTGGCACCACAGCGGCTCTCGGGCGAGGGCCAATGCCTGATCCTGTTCGTTTTCGGCGGTCAACTTCTCGGTTTCGACGAATTTGGAAAAGTCGTTCACACCCACCATTAGCACCAAACAGTCGATTTCATCCATCAGCTCCGATTCGCGTACGAACCGCAGATGGTGTTCGCTGTTGAAGCCACTAATCCCGGCGTTGCCAACCCAATATGTGTCGGTTGTGTCTGCCGAGGTTTTGTTGAGATGCTGCATCAGCAGGCTGGGCCATGTCTCAGTCTCATCGAGATAGGCACATTCGGTCGTGCTGCCACCGAGGCAAAGAATTCGCGGCACCGAACGTTCGCCCGGCAACTCGTTCCCGCGGATCCCCAATGAATTCGTGGCATAGCGTGCGGCGCCGGACACGCCTGGAAAGATGTCATTGCGAGGATGAAACACCATCGACAAATTGGGGCTGCGACGGTGAAACGGCCCCTCGGCCACATTTGGCAGAAATAGGGCCAGCGCCAGTTCGATTGCGAACCAACTCGCCATCACAACTCCGCCGAGCAACACACACTGCCGCCACGCCAACGACAATCGTCGGCGCACGGGAGCCATCAACATTGCGACGACGAGCATCGCCAAAGCCGCCACCGAGAGCGTAAGCACGAGGGTGTCGACTTTGGACTCCAGTTGCCATCCCCGCCAAAGTGCAATCCCAAGGTCGACGCACAGAACAGCAGGCAATAACCCCAACGCGAAGATTGCCAAGCGAAGACGCTGAGATGGCCGCGAGGGTGTGATCGACACCTGTTTGGCCGGTGCCAGCAGCGGCGCTTCGCAAGTTGTTGACACGTGACGGTCCTGTGTAAACCCAGAATTGACGCGGATGGGAAGCGCCCTCGGGCACATCAACACGGTAGTAGAAAGGTTAGGTCACCCCCGACGCTTGCCGTGGTCTTCACCCGCAGGCACCGCATGACGAAGCCATCGGCTCGGCAATGCCGTTCAATCCGCAAGATCGGCAAAAGAAGAATAATGAGATAGGACTTTCAAATCATGTCTTCGTAGCGGCGCGCTCCGTGGAAGATGCGAACCACTTCGATTCCGTCTTCGATCGTTCGGTAGAAGACCAGGTACGAGCCAACTACAAATCGACGCAAGGCACCAGGCAAGGTGTGTTGCTCCTCTCCCAACAAGGGCGAGCGAGCAAGGAGACGGAGCTTTTCCTCGATCTTGCGAAGCTGCCCGTCAGCGGCATCTGGATTGTCTTGGGCGATGTATGCCCAGATTCCTATCAGGTCTTCTTCGGCCTGCGGAGAGCGTTCGACTCGTGGCATCACTGGTCATTGGCCGCATGGCGACGACGGGCTTCAGCGATGGTTGCCTCAATGTCGAGCGGTTGCCCTTCGCCACGGTCAAGTTGATCAATGCCACGTTGCACTTCCCGACGGATGTATTCATCCCAGAGTGTCGGTAGTGCCTGCTCGTCAAAGATGACGTAGACCTTTTGCGTCACGTCGTCCTGCACCCGGAGCGGCTTTGAAGGTTCCCGCCGCAGAGCGTCGCGGATTTCGTCAGTATTCGTGAGCTTTGGCGTCATGCCAAAATTATACCACGGATACGCTCAGACCACGGCAAGAGAACCTTCGACGCCCTAATGTGCCGAAGAGGCTGGCAGACATCCTCTTATCGAAAGCTTCCCAAAACAAAGTTGTACGATTCTCTAACCGCCCGATGAGAAACGCCGTCCTACGCTTCTTCCAATGCCGCGATTAGTTCGAGGACGGTCTTCTGTGCGTCGCCATAGAGCATGAGCGCGTTGTCGGCGGCAAACAACGGGTTGGGGATACCCGCGAAACCGGGGCTGAGGCTTCGCTTAATGATGATGACCGTGCGGGCTTTGTCCACATCGAGGACCGGCATTCCGGCAATGGGCGAATTCGGATCGGTGCGTGCCAGCGGGTTCACTACATCATTCGCCCCGATCACCAAGACGACATCGACCTGTTCGAACTGAGGGTTGATGGCGTCCATCTCGATCATCTTGTCGTAGTCGACGTTCGCCTCGGCCAACAGCACGTTCATGTGGCCGGGCATGCGGCCCGCCACCGGGTGAATGGCAAACTCCACCCGACAGCCGCGAGACTCCAGCAATTTTGCCAGATCGCGGACAGCATGTTGGCCTTGCGAAACGGCCAGTCCATAGCCCGGCACGATCACCGCGCGTCGGGCGGTCTCGAAGATCATCGCGGCCTCATCCGGCGAGACACTCTTCACCTTGCCGGCGTAGACTTCATCTGCTTCGGCAACTTCCCCGCCCTCGCCCATCACGCCAAACAGCACATTGAACAGCGAGCGGTTCATCGCCACGCACATGATTCGCGTGAGGATCAGGCCCGAGGCTCCCACCAGCGAACCGGCAATAATGAGCACGTTGTTGTCGATCGCGAACCCGGTGGCCGCGGCGGCCAATCCGGAATAGGAGTTCAACAGTGCGATGACCACCGGCATGTCGGCACCACCAATCGGCGTGACCAGCAACACGCCCAACACGGCAGCAGCGACGACCAGCCCCCAATACAGCGAACCCGACGGTTCGATGGCCAGCGAGACAGCAAGCCCCAATGCCGTGAGGCCGAGAACTGCGTTGACAATTTGTTGGCCAACGAAGCTGATGGCATTTCCGCTGATGAGTCCTTGCAACTTGGCAAACGCCACGAGACTGCCGGTGAAGGTGATCGAGCCGATGATGCCGCTGGCGGCAATCGCGACGGTGACCTCCCTGGCATCGACCAACGCGCCCGTGGGAAGCTGGCGGATCAATTCGGCACCGGCCACAACGAACGATGCCGCGCCGCCAAAGCCGTTGAGCAGCGCGACCATCTGCGGCATATTCGTCATTTGGATCCGCAGTGCCAGCACGACACCGATGACCCCGCCAATGACCAAACCGACCGCGATTAAGCGGAAATCGACCACGCCTTGGTCAAGCAGCGTGACCACCACGGCCAACAACATGGCCGAGGCGCCCATCAGGTTGCCCCGCACGGCAGTCCGCGGATGCGTCATACCGCGGATTCCGAGAATGAACAGAACCGCCGAGGCTAGATAAGCCAGATTAATAAAGTCAGCATTCACAGGGGCTAGTCCTTGCGGCGAAACATCTCCAACATACGGTTTGTCACGAGGAACCCACCCACAACGTTGATCGTGGCCAAAATCACCGCGATCGTTCCTAGGATAGGTGCCACTCCCGAGGAGCCGCTTCCAGCGGCCAGCAGCGCACCCACCAGAGTGATGCCTGAGATCGCGTTGGATCCGGACATCAGTGGTGTGTGCAAATTCGGCGGAATCTTTGTGAAGATCGTGAGGCCGACAACCAACGATTCCATGATGGTTTCCTCTACTTACGATGGCTTAAGACGTTTGATCCGCTGACGGTTCCAGTGACGGCAGCCCCAACGCTTCGCGAACCCCTTGATGCACAACTTCGCCGTCGTGCGCAACCAGTGTTCCGCGAGTGATCTCGTCTTCGGCGTCGATTTGCACCTTGCCTTCTTCGGTCAAATGCAGCAGGAAGGTGGCGATGTTCTTGGCCATCAACTGGCTCGCGTCGCGGGGCAACGTCGAGGGCACGTTCATGGGCCCCAGCACGGTAACTCCCTGATGGTCGACCGTTTCGCCCGGCTGCGTTACTTCGCAGTTGCCGCCACGTTCGGCCGCCAAGTCAACCACAACCGAACCGCGACGCATCCCCTCGACCATCGCACGGGTGACTAACAGGGGTGCCTTTCTTCCTGGCACCGCAGCCGTGGTGATAACCACATCGCTCCCGGCAATCACTCGGGTCATCAACTCGCGTTGCTTGTTCAAGAAGTCCTCACCCTGCTCTCGGGCATATCCACCAGCATCCTGGGCACCTTCGGTTTCGAGTTCCATCTCGACGAACGAAGCACCCAGGCTTTCGACTTGTTCTTTTACGGCAGGACGAACGTCATAGGCTTCCACCACCGCGCCCAGTCGCTTGGCCGTGGAAATAGCCTGCAACCCCGCGACCCCCGCGCCGATGATGAATACCCGAGCGGGGGCAACCGTGCCGGCGGCGGTGATCATCATCGGGAACATCTTGGGAAGTGTGTTGGCGGCAAGCAGCACGGCCTTGTAACCAGCCAACATCGCCATACTGCTCAAGACGTCCATGCTCTGAGCCCGGGTGATTCGGGGCATTAGCTCCAGAGACAGGACCGTGGCTCCTCGTGAGGCGGCCTCTTGAATAGGCTGCGGCTCAGCGAGAGGTTCACACGTGCCGATCCAAATCTTGCCAGATTGAATCCTTGCGAGGTCTGCCAGGGGCTCATCGGTGGCGCCTAAACAGCGAACCTGAACGACGACATCGGCGGCAAACGCCTCGTCGCGGCTGCCAATGGTGGCTCCCTTGTTCGCAAAATCCTCGTCTGAAACACCGGCAGCCAGACCCGCCCCCGATTCGACGACGATCTCCAAACCGGCCTTTTTCAACGACGACAGCACCCCTGGGACAAGCGCGACACGGCGTTCGTCGGGCGATGATTCTTTCGGGACACCGATTCGCATGGCGACCTTGGGGACAAACGGGGGTTTCGCGGTTACTCAACCGTTACGTTGATCGCGACTGACACAATCTTGCTGGCGTGAGTGTGGCATGTTCCCCTTGGGCTGAAAACCCCTACTGCCAGCTTTCTTACGTCGACACCTCTCGCGGCGTGCAGGCCCCCTCGAACCAACCGCCCCGAGGCACGTGAAGGGTGCAATTCGATGCCCTTGAATATCGGGGGGAAACGCATTATGTTGTCCAATTCGCAATATCTAGATTTTCAGGCCCCGATAGTGGGCAATCTCTTGTTTCGCATGGGCAATATCCCAAGGCGGGGCGACACGGAAGCGGAGCAATGAACAAAAAGACATACATGGCCAAAGCGGGTGAAATCACCCCAAGTTGGTGGCACGTCGACGCGACAGATAAAGTGGTCGGGCGTTTGGCCTCGGATATCGCCGTCATCCTGATGGGAAAGCATCGGCCGACCTATACCCCGCATGTCGATACGGGCGACTTTGTCGTTGTGACCAACATCGACAAAGTCATCTTCACGGGAAAAAAATGGACACAGAAGCGGTATACGTGGTACACCGGCTATCCCAGGCAACGCAGTGAATCGGCCGAGGATCGCTTTGCCCGACGCCCCGAGCTCATCTTGGGCGAGGCAGTGCGGCGGATGTTGCCAAAAAACAAATTGGCCAAGAAGATGCTGCTGAAACTTAAACTCTACACGGGTGCCGATCATCCACATCAGGCCCAAAACCCCGAGTCCATCGAGCTAGCGGTCAAGTAGTTCCCGGCTCGGATCCATTACAAACCAGCGAACGACGCAATAGGGTGAACCATGGCGATAGTCGAAGAAGTTAAAAAAACCAGGACGGGTGATGCCACGGGAACCGGTCGCCGTAAATCGTCTGTCGCCCGAGTTCGCATCCGGCCCGGCAAAGGCGAACTCACCATCAACGGCCGATCGCTGGAAGAATTCTTTTGTGAAGAGCAAGATAGAAACGCCGCGATCGCCCCGCTGGCGGCAACCAGCATTCGCGATCAAATCAAGATTATCATCCGTACCCACGGTGGCGGGACCAGCGGCCAATCGGGTGCCATTCGTTTGGGGATTGCCCGCGCACTGAAAGTGTACGACGGCGAAACCGAGCAGATTCTTCGCGATCAAAACCTACTCACTCGCGATAGCCGCATGAAAGAACGCAAGAAGCCCGGTCTCCGCGGAGCACGCAAGGGAACCCAGTTCTCCAAGCGTTAAGCTTCTTGCCGTTACGTTCTCAAAGCAACGCCGCGATGGGGGTGCCTTCGCTAATCGCAATCGGGCGTTGGGCGCGGGAGATATTTTCCTTGGCGATGTCGATCCCAAGCACTTCATGGATCGTGGCGTGAAGATCGGCGATGGTATGTGGTTCTTCCACGTCTCGACCACCTTCGGGGTCTGTTTTCCCAACGGCGATGCCTCCTTTTAATCCGCCGCCGGCGATTGCGGCGCTAAAGCCGTGGGGCCAATGATCGTGCCCATCGAGCACGTTGATCCTGGGCGTGCGACCAAACTCGCCCATGCACAGCACCACGGTTTGGTCCAAGAGCCCTTGCTGTCGTAGATCGCGAACCAGCGCCGCCATGGCAGGGTCGAGCACCGAAACCAGCTCGCGATGGGTTTCGTGGTTGTCGATGTGACTATCCCAACCCGACAGCGTCACTTCGACACAGCGGACGCCAACCTCAATCAACCGCCGTGCGGCCAAGCACCCACGGCCAAAGGGCGACTCACCATAATCGGCCAACAAAGCCTCTGGCTCTTCGCTGATGTCGAACGCGCGGAGTTGTTCCGACGCCATCATCGCCTGCGCGCTTTCGACGGTCGTCCGCGTAGCGACGGCTTCGACCTGTCGTCCGCGACCGGCAGCGAAACGCCGCTCAAGAAAGGCGAGATCGGCCTGACGTCGAGCTTGCCGCTCTTCGGAGACGCGACCCTTCACATCCGGCACCTGATTCGCCGGGTCATATACCTTGAATGCATCGTACCGCGTGCCCAGGAATCCACCTCGAGCAGGGGCGGGACCGGGGAGAATCGACACGTGCCGTGGTATCTCCGTGCCTGCCTTCGGCAACTCGTGACAACAAATGGCACCCAGCGAAGGATGAACTGTTACGGGATCAGGGCGGTAACCCGTCTTGGCCAGATACACGGCCCGCTCGTGGTCGCCCTCTTTGCTCTGGAGCGAGCGGATTAGAGATACCGATTCCATCTCCTCAGCCAGTTTCGGGAGCCCTGCGGCTAACTGAATACCCGATATCGCCGTGTCGATGGCCTTTGTGCCACCGGCAATATCAGTACCGGGGTGCGGGTCGAACGTTTCCAATTGGCTCGGTCCGCCAAGCATCCACAGTAGAATCACCGACTGCGGTCGTTCGCTGCCAACTGCCGACACTTCAGACTCAGCCTGATCGGCCAGTGCGTGGGCCAGCGGTGTCAACCACGCCGCCCCGGTTGCGAACCCCGCGCTTTGCAGCCACGTGCGGCGATCGAACCGGGCTTGAACGGAACCTGATTGGGCTAATGTAGACATAGAAACTCACTCGAGTTCAGGAGTGTGGCGAAAAGGTCTTCGAGAGCCTTGTCCCGCGTCTTATCGCGGGTGCCCGAGAGATGCTTGGCGAAATATCCGATCTCTTCAACGCTTGGAAGCCGTGAAAGAACAGCCAGAAACACGATCTCGATGGCTTTGTGATCGTCGGGAGCGAGCGATGCGATACGGCCCGAGGCATTCGCCCGCAGGCCATCGACTTCAGTTTTTTCCTTCAACAGTTTCCCGTTGAGCAGCAACAGACGTTGAGACACGGTCTGCGAATCGGCCTCTAGCTCATATTCGCCCGCGTCGCCATAACGCGTGACAAATTTGCTGGTCTCAATCTGCCGCACGAGTTGGAACAAAACGTGGTTGGTGTGATCCCGGGTTCGTAGCGAGGAAGACTGCACGATCGAGCTGGCCACCTGCTCGGACCGCAACCGAACGACCGGAAATACGGCCCATTGCTCGGCTAAGAGTTCGCTATCGACAGGCTGCTCGTCGTCGCCCTGGTCGATCTGGCTATCAAGATGATATGTAAGACTCAGGGCGAGTATGCGAATGAGACGGTGCAAATCGTATCCGTGTTCGACGAAGTCGTCCGCCAAGTAATCCAATACGGCATCGACCTCGTCTTCGACCGGGATATCGTCCACCGGCTCTAGATAGGCTCGACCAAACATAAGGGCCCAGACGCGATTGACGGTTGCCCGGGGGAATACCTTGTTTTCCGGATGGGTAATCCACTTTGCCAACTGAGCCCGCAAGGTACCCTCTTCGGGGCGAAGGTCTTCACGCATCGGCACGCCCGGGTCGACCGTGACCATCTCGCCGGTGTGCTCGAGGTCAACTTCGTATTGCCCTTCGCCGTCACGAACGCCCGTGAACTCTTGGGACGTTTGACCGAAGAACGCCGCCAACTGGTGAAAGTCCTGCTGGCTCCAATTCGCGAACGGGTGATCGTGACATTGTGCGCAGTCCATGCGGACGCCTAGAAACGCGCGAGAAACGCGCGCTGTAATCTTGGGCACGTCGAACTTATTCTCACCCTGAATCGTGGTGACGGTGATAAAATTGGTTCCCGGTGCGTCAGTCCATAGCCCCTGTGACGTAATCAACTCGGTTACCAACTCATCAAATGGTCGATTCGCCGCGAGTTGATCGCTCAACCATGTCACGAACCGTCGCCGTCGATAGACAAGAAAAGGGCCCGCTTCAACGCCGACATATGCCCGTGCCAGCCGCTCGGCGAAGTAATCGGAAAATCGCCGATCCGCCAAAGTCAGATCGACCCACCACTCCAAACGTCCCTGCCGCGGGTGTGCCTGGAAGAGCCGAATCTCTTCCAGCGAGGGAATCGTTCCGGTAAGTGTGAGCGACAACCGTCGGATGACTTGAAGTTCGTCAACCTTGGCGGCTGGCTCGATTGCTGCCTCTGCCCAACGCCCTCGAAACAGCTCGTTCAGCCCGCGCACACTTTCGGCGACCGACGCATCATGTTCACTCTGCTCTGGGGTAGTTGCGGTCTTGCGTAATATCTCCGATTCCGGTGAAGCCTTGGGCAAGACCTCGTTGGCTAGAAAACCGAAGCCCACGAGGACCGAAACGAACAGCAGCAGATCGCGTTTCCACATGATGATTTCACCCTGTCATCAGACTCGCATACAGCGGGGCTTCCTAGCGCAAGACGACAGAAGCCACCCCAGGGTCACGGAATTTGGACCCTTCCACCGGATTCAACATTCCTGGCTCCGGTTATTCTAATTTCTTTTCGCTGATAAAGAAAAAGTATTGCGAACTTCCGACGAATATGCTCATGCTACTGGGTATCGGAGAAACGAACATGCGCGAAATCGACCAACTTGCACCCACAAAGTGGCAATCCGTCGAATCGGAAGAATTCAGCCAGGAAACTTCCGAACCTCCGTCGGTAGTACAGGATCGGCCCATCGTCTCTGCTGCCGTGGACGATGATCGGAGACCCCTGATCGAAGAGTCGCCGCTAGGAAACGAACTCCATGGCGATGATGAGAACCCGGAGAGCGCGGCAATCGAGCCGCTACGCGGGCGCTGGTGGTGGCTGTGGGCACCGTTTCGTGGGCTTCGCTTCCTGTGGAGGGTCACCGGTTCGGCTGCCCAATGGTGTTTCGGAATGTTGTCGCTGGTGGTCGGTTTGGCATTTCTGGCGGCCATCCCCATTGTTCAGTTTCTCAGCTTGGGTTACCTGCTGGAAGTTGGAGGACGGATCGCACGCACGGGACGATTCACGGAAGGATTCATCGGAGTCCGTCGCGCGGCACACGTTGGCTCGATGGTGATGGGAACGTGGCTGATCTTACTGCCGCTGCGCTATCTGGCCACCTTCGAGCGCGACGCACGGCTCATCGATCCTGAGAGTGGCGTTACCCACGGCTGGGTGATCGCAATGAACGTGCTGACAGGGCTCGCAGTGTTGCACATCCTAGGAGCGTGGGCCCGCGGCGGAAGACTTCGGTACTTTTTCCTTCCCATCATCAACCCGATGCGGATTGTCAGGGCCGTTCTCCGCAAAGGGGCCTATCGCGAAGCGCGCGACGCCGTGTGGGATTTCTTTGTCGCCTTGCGACTGCCGTATTACTTTTCGCTCGGTCTGCGCGGTTTCATCACGGGGTTCGTGTGGTTACTGATTCCCGTCACGTTCCTTGCCATCGGTCGCGAAGTCCCGTTCTTTAGTGTGGTCGGCGCGCTGTTGCTGATGTTCGTCGCGCTGTACCTTCCGATTCTTCAAACGCGATTCGCCGCTGAAAATCGGGCGAAGGCCATGTTTGAAGTTCGCGCCATGCGGGACACGTTCGCCCGGGCGCCGTTGGCATTCTTCCTGGCGTTGTTCATCACGCTAGCATTGGCACTGCCGCTCTACTTCTTGAAGGTCGAAATGATTCCGCGGGAAGTCGCCTGGATGCCGAGCGTGGTGTTCGTGGTGTTCATGTTGCCCGCCCGATTCGCATGTGGCTGGGCGTACGCTCGGGCTTCGCGGCGCGAAACGGCAAGTCGATGGTTCCTGCGATGGCCGTCGAAGGCGCTTCTCATTCCGGTTGTGATGATCTATGTGGCCTTTGTTTTCTTTATGCAATACACCGCATGGAACGGGATCTGGAGCCTGTACGAGCAGCATGCGTTTCTGCTGCCGGTGCCGTTCAGCGATATGCAGTAGCCCGGCGCTGATCGCATCCTGATCCCTTGCCCTACGGTCGATGCAGCCGATACGATGACAAGGGGGCCCGTCGGGGGTTCCTTCTTCATGCCGCGCCCCAGGCCGTATTGCGAACCATGCCCCAACGCCACGTCCACCTGCTGCTGTTCATTATGATTGTTTCGCTGGCCTGTCATGAGCGGGCAGCGGGACGTTATGCGCCCTACACGGCATTGTTCACCCAAGTGCTGCAACAGGTCGACGACAATTACGTAACCGATGTCGATCTCAACGAGCTTGTCGAGTCGTCAATCAAAGGCTTGCTAGAACCCTTGGACGAACACACGGCTTTCATCCCCGCGGTTCAGTACAGGCAATTTCACGAGGGGTTGGAGCAAAAGTTTGGCGGCGTGGGGATCCAAGTTCGCATGGACGAAGAAACCAAGCAGTTGCTGGTGGTCAGCCCGTTGGTGGGCACGCCAGCGTACGAAGCCGGCATTGTCGCCGGTGACTTGATTGTCGCGGTGGATAATCAGCCGACTGCCGACATGTCGCTGGAAGACGCCGTGATGTTGATGAAAGGGGTGCCGGGAGACAAGGTGGCCATGTCGGTCCTCCACGCCGGCTCCAATGAACCGGTCGACGTGGTGATCCAGCGCGCGGTGATTGAAGTCGATACCGTGTTGGGGGACACTCGCGACGAGGACGACCGCTGGGACTTCTTCCTCGAGGGCGAAGACAAAATCGGCTACATCCGCATCGTTGCGTTCAGCGAAAAAACACTGGACGGGCTTGATGAGGCGTTAACTTGGCTCGAAGACCGGAACGTGCGGGCGCTGGTCCTCGACCTGCGGAACAACCCGGGCGGGTATCTCAAGGCGGCGGTCGAAGTCTGCGATCGGTTCATCGACCAGGGGGTGATCGTAAGCACCCGCGGACGACACCGGCAAGAAGAAGTTCATCGGGCCACCGTCGACACCACCAGAAAGCGCGTTCCCATGGCGGTGCTGATTAACAACGGCAGCGCGAGCGCCAGTGAAATCGTGGCCGCCTGCCTGCAAGATCACGATCGGGCGATCGTCGTGGGCGTGCGTTCCTGGGGAAAAGGCAGCGTGCAGAACGTGATCGACCTAACCGGCGGACACAGCGCGCTGAAATTGACCGTGGCCACGTATTGGCGGCCCAACGGGCACAATATCCATCGCTCCCCCGATGCCACGGAAGATGACGAGTGGGGCGTCGTGCCCAACGAGGGGTTCACGGTCGAATTGACCGAGGACGAGTTTCGTGAAGTCGTTGTCGATCGGCGACTTCGCGACATTGTCGGGTCCGCTTCCCCAACCATCGACGAGGCGACTGAGGGTTCTTCTGATGAAGCCAAAACGGCCGGTTCCGTCGTCGATCCGCAACTAGAAAAGGCGTTGGAATACCTGCGTGAGAAGTTGAACTCCACGGCCGAAGCTCAAGCGGCGTAAGCCAGGGACGACGTTTCTTCGCACAACGGTTGTCCCTCCGCGTATCTCTTCTACACTGTTGGGTTCCACACGCTTCTAGCCGTTTTCCACGCATCCTGTGTCCATTCGTACGATTTTCCCGCAAGTGTCCCGCGCAAACATCGTGTCGACGTAGGGCGACCATTGGTATCGATGATCAACAACGCTCCCTTCAAGACAATCGAGCATAAGGGCCTCACCATCGAGGGCTATTCTCGGGCAGCCGTGCAAAGTTGTTGGCGCGTGCCGGAATTGAAGGTGGGCTTCGATCTTGGTGCGCAGCCGTGGGATTTCATGGGAACCAAGACGTGGTTCGTCTCGCATACGCATCTCGACCACGTGGCAGCCTTGCCGGTCTACGTCGCCCGTCGCCGCATGATGAAGATGGAGCCGCCGGTCATCTACCTGCCGGAACACGCGGTGGATGTCGTGGCAAAGCTGCTAAAGTTGTTCACTCGGCTAGATCGCGGTCGCTTGCCGTGCGAGTTGGTTGCGACCAAGCCCGGCGATGAGATCGAACTTTCGCGAGAGCACGTTGTCACGGTGTCGGCCACCGAACATACCATCCCATCGCTGGGGTACATCGTTTGGGAACGGCGGCGAAAACTGAAGGATGAGTATCAAGGCCTGCCAGGGCACAAAATCCGCGATCTGCGTCTTTCGGGAACCGAAGTCACCCACGAAACACGTTTTCCCCTGTTGGCATACTTGGGTGACAGCACCGCGGCGGGCTTGGACAATTGTCCTGCCATGTACCAAGCCAGTGTGCTCATCATGGAGATCACGTTCGTTTCGCCTCGTCATCGACCGGAAAAAGTTCGCAAGTTTGGGCACATTCATCTAGACGATGTCGTTGCCCGACGAGATCGCTTCAAAAACGAATTAATCCTCGCAGCGCACTTCAGCACCAGATATCATCAAAGACAGATTCGTTCGCACATCGAGCGAGCCCTCCCCGATATGCTCGATAATCGCTTGAAAATCTGGATCTAATGAGGTTCTCCGCCATGCCAAAATCTGTTGACAATCGATTCGACCGAAGGTCGTTTCATCGCCAAGCTCTGGCAGCCATGGGAACCTTCGCCGGGGTCCACATGTCGTCTCGTGGCGCGTCGGCGCAGCAGTCCGGGTCGTATCCCAAGGGGCGCTATGTCGACATGCACACCCATCTCGGGCAGACCTGGAATTCGACGGAGATGTTGACGGCCGAAGATTTGCTGCGTTGGATGGACGCCAGCGATGTTGCGCAAGCGGTTGTCCTGCCGTTGGTCTCCCCAGAGTCGTCGAGCTACCCGCTGACGACCGACTTCGTGTTGGCCGAGACACTGGAACATCGCGACCGCTTGATCCCCTTCTGTTCGGTCGACCCAAGAACATCGTACAAAGGCGGGCTCAAGGGGCTCATTGCGATGTTGGAAAAGTACATTGAAGCTGGCGCAAAGGGTTTTGGAGAACACAAACCCGGCATCGCAATCGACGATGAACGCAACATGGCCCTGTATGCGGCCTGTGGCGAAGTCGGATTGCCGGTGCTGTTCCATCTAGACAATCAACGCAACACCGATGTTCCCGGTTTGCCGGGACTCGCCAAAGCGTTGGAGACGAACCCCGAAACACATTTCATCGGCCATGGACCAGGCTGGTGGGCCTCGATTTCAGGAGGACTCGCAAAAGACGGATTGGGATCCTATTCCAAGGGGAAGGTGCAGCCGGGCGGGGCGATTGACGCGCTGATGGACAAATACCCGAACATTCACGGCGATCTTTCGGCCGGTAGTGGAGCCAACGCGATTGGCCGCGACGCCGAATTTGGCCGCGAGTTTCTTATTCGCCGTGCCGATCGATTGATGTTCGGCACCGACTTCTTAACGCCCGGTCAGGGAATTCCGCAGCTCGATCTCTACGACCGCATCGACTTGCCAGAGGATGTCCAGTCGAAAGTGTTTCGCGACAATGCCCGACGTCTGCTTGACTTGGGATAACGCCATGTCCCAAGATGTGTTTGCTGCTGAACCCAGGGCAGCGTACATCCACGTTCCCTTCTGTAGCCATCGTTGCGGCTACTGCAACTTCACCGTGCTCGCGGGTCGCGACGACCTCATCGAGCGGTATTTGACTGCACTCGAGCGAGAACTTGCTTGTCTGGGGCATGCTCGCGAAGTCGATACGTTGTTTCTCGGTGGGGGGACACCAACGCACCCATCGCCACAACAGCTCGATCGTCTGCTGTCGATCGTTCTAGCGTGGTTTCCGCTGGCCCCCGGGGCGGAGTTCTCCGTGGAAGCCAACCCCAGCGATGTCGATGAAGCCCGAATGAACGTTCTGGTTTCACACGGCGTTTCGCGGATCAGTCTCGGTGGGCAGTCGTTCGATTCGGCGAAGCTCGCCACACTCCAGCGCGATCACGATGCGAACACAATCACCCAGGCGGTCGATCGCATTCGTGAGGCGGCGATGAGTGTATCGCTGGACCTGATCTTCGCCGCCCCAAATGAAACGCTCGACACTTGGCGTCACGATTTGTCGTCGGCCATGCGGCTGCCCCTCGATCATATTTCGACCTACGGATTGACGTTTGAACAGGGGGCCAGGTTTTGGAGCCAACGCCGCAAGGGCGAGCTTTCGGCCGTCGACGATGAAACAGAAAGGCGCATGTATACCGAGGCGATCGACCAACTAACCTCCGCGGGATTCGAGCACTACGAGGTCTCGAATTTCGCAATGCCTGGCCAGCGTTGCCGTCACAACGAAGTGTACTGGCGTGGCGAATCGTATTTCGCGGCAGGTCCCGGCGCGGCGAGATACGTCAACGGACGCCGCGAGGTGAATCACCGCAGCACGACAACTTGGATGAACCGCGTATTGGCTGGCGAGTCACCCGTGGCCGAGTGCGAGTCGCTCGAACCTGAAGATCGAGCACGCGAGGCATTGGTGCTGGCCCTGCGATGCATGCAGGGAGTCGAATTGCGCCAGTTCGCCGACCGCTTCGGGTTCGAGGTATCCGCGCTCCTTGGGACCGCGTTGGACGTGTATCTGCGGCAAGGTCTACTGTCCCTCGACGAAGGACACCTGCGGCTCACCCGAGAGGGCCTTCTGGTAAGCGATGCCATCTGGCCAAAGTTCTTGCGAGTTTAACCCCGGATTTATTCTCCCCCGGCTGCGATTCGCAATCTGCTGGAGGAGGCCCCTCAGGCCGGATTCCCCGCTTCTTATTCTGCCAGACGTTGTGCATAAACGGCAGCCTGGGCGGCAAGATCGACGCCGACTAGCTTGTCGAATGCTGATCGCAATTGATTCCCGATCGGTCCAAGCGTTCCATCGCCGACGGTCGTGCCATTGAAACTTCGCACGTGCAACACTCCGATGCTGGTCGACGTAAGGAGACATTCGCTGGCTTGCTGGGCGTTCTCAAGAGTAAGATCCGTCTCGGTTACGCCAATGCCCAATTCATTGGCCAAGTCAATCATCGTCCCACGTGTTACGCCTGGAAGCACGTCTTTCAGTTGCGGTGTGTAAAGGCTTCCATCTCGCACAAGAAACACGTTCGCATTGGTCGACTCGGTGAGGTGACCGTGCTGATTGACCAATACCGCCACGGCACCGGCGCACATTGCATGTGCTTGGTTGGCAGCCAGCAAATAGTGAAGTCGCCCACGAATCTTCACCGTCGGATCAAGCAGCTCTGGCGGCAGCGAACGTTGATGAGGCACGACAGCGTCGACACCGCTTCGATACGCCTCGGCAAAAGATGCCATACGACGTGTTATCGGGAAACAACTGATGATCACCGTCGGTCGCAACGCGTCTTCGGTGAATGCCTCGGCAAAGGCCATACTCGGACCTGACGAAATATTGAAGATGACGTTCCAGTCAACGTCACTCTGCTGCGTGGGCAAGTTGCGGGCGAGCGCTTCTTGCGCGTGGCCCATCAGCTCATCGTGGGACAACCCCGGGTTCACACCGAGCGCCGTGAGCGAATGAAACAGCCGCTCGACATGCTCGCGCAGCTTGAACGGACGACCGTTGAATGTGCGGCACACTTCGAACGCCATCGACCCGCCGCTCAACGCCGCGTCGTAGATCGAAATCACCGCTTCGCGCTCGGGCACGAAACGTCCGTTGTGAAAAACGACTCGGTGCGACATCAAGAAATTCCAAAATGTCTTTACGCGGCGAGATTCAGAATCAAGGTACTTTGCTCAGCTGTGAACCGAATTCGCCGATGCCGTCCGGGAAATGTCAGGGGCGATTCTTCTTCTCTTCTTCCTCGACCCATCGATCGACTTGCGATTCCACATCTGAAAAACTGGTGCCCGTGCGGGGAAATGGCACGCCCGCGTCCCAAGACCACGGGCGGCGGCGTTTGGCCTCGGCTCGTTCAAGCTCCGACTCCATGGCCCGCAGCCAGTCCGGGGCATCGAGCCCGGACCCTGTCGGTGTGTCCGTGAATTCTTGCAGCTCTTGTTCGAGCAACTCGATCGTGCCGGTGCCCCGACCTTCGCGCGCCTCGCGAAAGGCGGGCTCAATGAGTGCTCGTGCTCGGGCCACATCCAGCGACCGGATGAACCGTTCCCGAATGCGATCGGCCACCGTGGCGAGCCGTGCCGCATGCTGCGTGATGAGTTGGTTCAGTTGCTCTTCATGTTGGTCCGCGACATCGGTGGTGCGTTCGCGGATGGAAGTGTGCCACTGCGCTGCCGCCGCGTGTCGACCACACCGAACAAGAATCTCGTGAGCGAGCACAACTGGTCGGGTCTTCCACTCAACCCGAAGATAGCTCGCCTTGAGCCGCAAGAAGTCCAACAAGACATAGACCATATCGCCCTGGTCAGATTGCGTTGTCGTTGTGTTGTAGTCACGATATTCAGCAAAGTTTTCGACAATGGCTTCCAGGATCAATTCAAGATGCTTGGCCGCCGCAGCACTTGGGATTCCGGAATCCAAATCGTCGAGCAATTTGAAACGGGGTTCCGCGTGGGGGTCGTTGGCTCGGGCGGCAAGATAGTTGCCGACGCCTTGATGCAGGATGGCGCGTAAGTTTCCTGGATGCAGAAAGTCTTGCGTGAACAGATCTGCCCCGTACCGCTGAATGAACGCCACAATCACGCGCCAGTCTTCTTCGTCGGCCAAAGGCTCGACAACCGACAGCCGCAGCGAGCGACTATGACTTAACCATTGTTCCAGCGCATGTTCGGTAAGCCGCTCGATGACATTGACCAGATCGGAATCAGACGCAGGCGGCTGATCGGGAGAACCGTCGGCCACGCGAACCATCGTTTCAACCAGAGCCTTGTAGCCGATGGAGAACAGGCGGTCGTACTCCGTTACTGCCCCGGCGCCGACAGGTTGTTGCCGCTCCATCTCTGGGATGGTCGTCAACAATTGGCATGCTTCGTAGACGAGCCCCAACCGTGGCAGGCCGCGTAACAACTGCCGCAACAGTTGAAGAAGGTTCTGCGCCGCGACAGCGCGAACCGCGTCTCCACCGCGAGAAACCGGCACATAGAGCAACGTTCGTCCCCGCAATCCATCAAGCACGGCGGGAAACCGCTTCCGTGCCCGGGCAACATCGCCATGGAGCATGTCTCGCAACAAAACCACATACTGTTGTTGCCAAGGAGCAAGCTGGTTCCATAACGGGTCATCGCTTTTGGGCGCGTTGACATCGGGCCCGACACAGGCCGCCAGCAACAGCCGCGCGGCGTCGTTGGTTTCGACCAACGTGGAAATAATCACGTCGACCAGAGACAACTTAACCAAACGGCGTCGATCAAACTCCAGCATCGACTCCCGTGTTCCAGAGGGGGGATCAAGCTTGAAACGAGATACGGCTGTCAGCAATTCGCTCAGCAGCGTGCTGTTCAAGTCAGCTCGGTCGAGCCATTGACGTAGTAAGTTGCTGCTGTCTGCGTTGGCCTGATTTGCTGTCTCGTCGTCGGCATCACAGGCTTGGCGATCTTGCAAAATGCCCACCGTGGCAAGTTTCCACAGCCGGGCCAAGGTGGTTAGAAATGCCAGACGATCTTTCAGACGCTCGGTCTCGTAGTCCAGCTCATAATCTGTTTCGGCATCCGATCCCGACTCGGCAAGATCGCTCTCGAATCCGTCGCCGGTGCTGTCGCGATAAGTAACGTCTTCGTAGGCGGCACTAAACAGTTCGCTTTCTTCGCCCTCTTCGTCCTCCTCCTCATCGTCCAGGAACTCCTCGACATCACTTGCAAAGAAGGCCTCGCCTAGTTCCAGTTCCGGAACGTCCCAGTATTCGCCGGCATTGGCCTCGAGGTAGTCTAGAAATTTGCTGCTCAATTGCCATCCGCTGGTGATCTCCGCCGGCGTTCTCTGGTCACCGGCGCTCGTGTCGAAAGGACCGTGCATCTCATTCATCCAGCGCAGCGCCAACTCGTGAAACGAGAACGTTCCTTCGACAAGTGGAAGGGCGTCGGCCTCGCTAATCCATTGCATGAGCAGCCCCATGGCCGCGGTATGGTCGTGCTTGTCGAGCAAGGCCTCGACCGAGAGCGCAAACGCCTTGGGGGATTCAAAATGCTCCACGTGTCGACGCCAGAACCCGATATCGCCCGCGGCGGCACCCGCCTGGTGCCAGGCACGCAACGCACGGGCAACATGTACGCCCGACTCCCAAGCCTCATGTCCGGAGAAACTCTCCACGTCGCCTAATTCGAGCGTGGCAAACTGATCCCACCACTGGGAGAAATCTTCTAGCTCGTCGGAAAGCTGTCGCACCACGACTCCATCTCCGACAGCAGCTGCCTCGGTCAAGGTGCGGACATGAAGTTCAAAAATCCTCTCCAG